>NZ_DDGH01000048.1:113931-139590 GCF_002337565.1 Rhodopirellula sp. UBA1907
GGGTGAAATAAAACTGCACGACCGCGGGATTCGGGGGGAAAGCACGCTGCGATGGGGGTGCACCCCGCCATCTGAATGGTCGCATTCAACTTTTTTTGATTTTCTCGCCAGAAACGCTCAAGTTTTGGCGGATGGCCAATTCAATTGGGGTTGCCGTGGTTCGGGAGGATGTCCGACCATCGCGCGACGGACACAAAGGTTGTTTCTTCGTTGCCAAGGATGGTGATGGAGAGCTCAGGGACACTTTGTGTTGATTGAACTATTCCATCGTCCAAGGAGGGACGAGAGTGCAAACGACTCATCAACTGGCTGGCGTTCTCGACCGATCACGGCAAATTCGTTGGTTTGCCCGGCACCTCATGATTCAGTTCATGACCGTGTGCTTCGCCGTCTCGGCTCTCGCGTCCACTGCCTCGGCGAACGATGCCGTTCTATTGGAATTCTCATCGTCGCAGTGCGGGCCGTGTTTGGCGATGAAGCCGATCGTGTCTGAGTTGATCGCTCGCGGCGTTCCTGTTCGCCAAGTCAATGTCGACAACGAAGCTCACCTGACCCGCCGCTTTGGAATCCGCAGCACGCCGACTTATGTGGTGCTTCGCGAAGGCAAAGAAGTCACGCGATTGTTGGGAGTTCAAACGGTGGGCGGACTCACCGCCGCGTTGAACCAAACCGCAGCCGGTCCCCTGATCCCCACACGAAGTGCGTCGTCCGAGCAAGCTTGGAATGAACCGCAAACCCGGTTGGCGCCACTGACCTCCGGACAAAACGCAGTCGATCGCAGCCCACGTCGTGCGATTCGAAAAGAGCGTGCCGATCGAGATTCAGGCTTCGCCGGAGATTGGCAATCGATGAACAACCAAGCGGCCGGATCATCCGAGCGTTTGGTCAGTTCGCAAGACGCAGCGATGGAGCCGATGCCTAGCATGTCGCTGGCTGATGCAATCGAAAACGCGAAAGCGGCGACGGTGCGTTTGCGAGTGTTTGACGGTCGTGGTTACGGAGCCGGTACTGGAACGATCATTGACACCAACGGTGACGAAGCCTTGGTTCTGACGTGCGGTCACTTGTTCCGTGATGGCGAAGGCAAGGATCGAATCGAAGTGGACTTGTTTGTCGCTGGCGAAGTTCGCACCGTGCCCGGACAATTAGTCGACTACGACGCGGGCGATCGTGATATCGGTTTGGTCGCGATACGACCTGGCTTCGCAGTCAAACCCGTGAAGGTGATTCAGGAAGGTGAGAAGGTCAAAGTCGGTCAAACCGCATTCAGCTTTGGATGTGACCGCGGCGACGATCCGAGTCGTCGGGACACCCGCATCACCGGTGTCGACAAGTACAATCAAAACCTCGGTATGTCCAACTTGGAAATCGATGGTGCTCCGATCGACGGTCGCAGTGGCGGCGGTTTGTTCGATGATCGCGGTGTGCTGATCGGCGTCTGCAATGCGGCGGACTACAAGTCTGATCTTGGAATCTACACCGGGCCAGGGTCTGTCCATTGGCAATTGGAACGCATCCAACTGGGGCGTTTGTATCAAGGAACCCCCGTGGCTCCGGTGACCAATCAATTGGCGAACACCCAGCCCGCATCGAACGAGTTTGCCGGCGGACCCGCACTCAATGCCCCTCGTCAGAACGGAGCCATTGCTCCAATCTCGGCGCCAGCTGGCCCGGCCACGACTTCGGCCGGAGCCGCAACTGAAATGATCGTGATCTTGCGAAACCCCGATGGCCAACAACGGGAACAAGTGATGACGTTGAGCAGTCCCGATGCGGATCTGGTACGGCAAATTCGCCAAGCTGCGATGAGCCGGTAGTCATGTCGGGTCGAGGCCTGCGATACACGCTCGGCATTGTGTGGTGCCGCGTAGTTCCAGCGTGGTGCTTTCGGTACCGGTGCATGGAAATCGTGAGGCTGGGTAAGTCATCGGCTGATGATGACCCAAACGATCAAAAGACGGCCGATAGCTATCAAGCTCGAAAAGTCGAAACGGCTGAAGAGCTGGAACGCGTGCAGCGAGCGACGTTGTACAATGGTGCTTCGTCTCAGGAATCGTCGTCGCATCTCAACGACGCAGCGGGAAACGAGCCAGCCGAAGCCGCCTACGCCGTCTTTCGCACAAAAGCGACGGAACGGAGTTCCCAATCGGAGAGCGAAAGCGAGTCGTCCTCTCAGATCGTCGGCGGCGTTTGGATCGCGATGCAATCTTTCACCGAACGTGATCTTCATTTGCAAATCGATTTGGCCGAGCATCAACGCTGGCTTTTCGCCGCGAGAATGATGCCAGAGGAACGCAGCCGCGGTGCTTACTCGGTGTTGCTGCGGAAGCTGTTGTCGGCAGAAACAACGTTCGACTCAACAGATGAACGCGGAGCGGATGCTGGTGAAGTCACGCAAGTTTGGGCGGCAATCAATCCAGCCAACCACCGCAGCGTTCGAGCCCACGCTGGATATCAAATTACGACCGCCGGACGGATTCATCTAATCCGGATTGGGCCGCTTGCCGTTGCCTGGCAGGGCCGATCGTCAGCGGAATGTGCCGTAACGATATGTCCCAAGTGGACATGGCATGGAACCAAATCGCCCATACGGATGACGGTTTCATCTGTCACCGGTCTGAGCGACTCAACTGCGAATTCCGCTTAGGCTCGCAGGGACCCCGAAGGCGAAGGGCTTTGATTGCCCGCTGCAGCGGACACGGCGGCCTGCTGCAAGTGAATCATCAATTTCTTGTGATCACGAACGACACGCAAAAACTCATCTTCGCTGACCGGTTTTTGAATGTAGTCGTACACTCCCAACTCATCGCACCGAGTTCGATAGGACGCATCTTCGCAGGCGGTCAAAACCACGGTCGTGACGCGAGACGAATCGGGCTGCAGTTCGCTCATTTCCTCGAGGACATCGATTCCGGTGCCATCGGGCAGAATCATGTCGAGCAGCAACAAGTCCAACCGTGGGGCTCGTGCAAAGATGCCCGTTCGTTTCATGAAGAGAATTGCTTCGTGAACGCTGCGAACCAGCGTCAATCGGTGATGCAAGCCGCTGCGTCGAAGAGCATGAATGGTCACTCTCGCGTCGACCAAGCCATCTTCCACCAACAGAATTTCCATTGGTTTGGTGCGTGAATCACCTAGCATTTTACAACTCCCTTTCGATCAGTTCGGCTTCGAGACGTTCATGTCGGGTCATCTCACGAGAAAATTGGGCAACTTGTTCGGCGAAAGTCAGCAAAGCGGAACGTTCGCATCCACGATATTGTAATTCCTCGGACTGCTCGACGAGGTCACAAAGGTCGAGATACAGCCTGCAGTGCTGTTCGAGTGCCTGACGCAGCTGTTTTTGCACGTCCTCGAAATCAGGCTGCAGCGGAGCCAATTGGGGGGGCGGCCCCGAGGCCTGCAAATAACCGTATGACTCTTCCAAACCGAATTGCAGTGAGATCAGATCTCGCAGCTCACCAAGTGCGCGAACGAATTGTTTGATGTGATCTCGGGTGGTCGTCTCGGCATCCCACTCATCGCATTCGCACATCGCCCTCAATTCGCTGGCGGCGTGCCAAAGGTTCGGGTTGCTGTCTTTGATTTCTTGCAGAAAGGCTGCGTTGATCAAGATCGTTTGCGAGGCGTTCTCACCATCGCGGACCAAAGCGTCAGATGCACCCATTGATGCGTCCCGCTGAAGATTGGGTCTTGCGCTCGTCATACAAATGCAATTCCTCCGTGCTTTGATGGCCCGTTTTCTGCCAGATCATGTCTGGAGCAGTGACAGTGAGAGTACGATTGCTTGAACCGGTCGTCAAGGAATTTTGCCAGGGGGGTGGCGTGGAATGTCACCTCATTGCTGGCTGTCGAGGATTAGAGTTCCTCTAATCGTCGCCGTTTAACTCACCTGCGGCGCCAACTCGGGTAGACGCAGTAATCGGTTGCAGCACTTCGGTTGTATTTTGAGGACACTTCTGAGTCGGTTCTTACTACGATCTTCATCGTTACCCCGTTTGACGAGTGGTATTTTGAAGACATGATGTCACTCACATCTTTTGTTCCACCTCGCGTCCCGCCTCCACAAAACCGTAAATCAATGATCTCGTTGCGATTGCAGTTCGCTGTTTGTCTACTCGTTTCTATCTCTGTGGTGCCCGCTAATGGAGAAGAAACGGTCGGGAAGCTTCTCGAGAAAGCCAAGAGTTTGGTGGACATCGATGACGCCAGAGCACCTGGTACGACCGAGTCCGGTGAACCGGTGGTTGATCCAATGCGTGAGATGCAATCCAACGCAATCAAGGAACAATCCGCCCCGTGGGGGCACTGGGGAAGCAACCCAAAGAAGTACAGCACGTGGACCAATCACAGCAATCGATTGGTACCGCTGTACACGTTCGGCTACACGCTGAATGACCTGCGTGAAAAAGGCAGCATGTACGGCGATCCAGAACGACTGAAGAAACACTTTGGACGCGTGGATGAGAAGTCATTGAATCCAAACGCAAACTATCACGATCAAGTCGACGTTTATGACTTGCAGATGGCTGCCGTGAAGGCGGGTAAACGTCACGTCATACTGATGGTGTTTGACGGGATGGATTGGCCGACCACACGAGCGGCCGCGCTATATCACAATCAGGCCAATCGCTATGACAGTGGTCGAGGGACCGGCTTGCTCCTCCAAGACTATCGCGGAACCAAAACGGACTTCACGTTCTTGGTCACCACACCGTTTGCGTCCGGCGCAAAACTTGACGTGAACTCCCAGACAGTCACTGCACCCAGCAAAGAGTCCACAGGCGGTTACTCACCCGATCATGGTGGGCGGGCACCTTGGCATGAGCAGTCACGCCGTGATTATGTGATCGGACAAGACCGATTGGTTCCGCACACGGTCGCTGATTCCGCTGCAACGGCATCGAGCTTGATGTCAGGAGTGAAGACTTACAACGGTTCAATCAATGTCATGCCCGATGGATCGCACGCGATTCCTATCGCGCGGAAGTTGCAGAAAGAGGGATTCAAAGTTGGCACGGTGACAAGCGTTCCTGTCAGCCACGCGACACCCGCGGCTTCGTATGCAAACAACGTCGTTCGTCAGGACTATCAAGACATCTCTCGCGACTTGGTTGGTCTTCCGTCGTCGTCTCACCGCCAAGATGCGCTTCCTGGTTTGGACCTGTTGATCGGTGGTGGTTGGGGAGAAGGAACGGGTGCCGACAAATCACAAGGCGAGAACTTCATGGAAGGCAACAAGTATTTCCACGAATCGGACCGTGATGCTCTAAAGAAGAAATACAAAGCCGGTGAACCGAACTCCTACGTCGTCGTGGAACGCACCAAAGGACGACCAGGCGCGGAAGTCTTGCAAGAAGCAACTCAGAAGGCCATCCAAGAAGACGCACGGCTGATTGGCTTTTTCGGAACCAAGGGCGGTCACCTGCCATTTCAAACTGCCGACGGAAATTTCAATCCAACCTTTGATGTCAAAGGCACGGAACGCTACACCCACGCCGACGTTGTGGAGAATCCAACGATCTCCGATATGACTCAGTCTGCGTTGGAGTTTCTTTCTGCACCGCAGAAGGATTCAGACGAACGATCTGATTTTTGGTTGTTGGTCGAAGCCGGTGATGTTGATTGGGCCAACCATGCAAACAACTTGGACAGCAGCATTGGCGCCGTGTTCAGTGGCGACAAAGCGTTTGGGACCATCGTCAATTGGGTCGAAGAGAAAGAGGCTTGGGATGATACCGCTGTCTTCGTCACCAGTGACCATGGGCACTTCTTGGTGATCGAGAACGTTGAAGCGATCGGCAAGGCTGCTCAAAAAGCCGCTGCCGCCAACCACTGAACCGAGCAGCCGACTCGGGACAGCAATTGTCTCGGGATGCTTCGAATCACTCGACTTCCATACCTTTTCAAAATGGATGCATTGGTATCGTGACACCTTCTACTCGGACGGACCGGAGCAAGCCCGAATGACAGTTCGCTGGGGGCTGATTGGCACAGGCGATATCGCTCATAAACGCGTCGCTGGTGCGATCAAGGAAGATCCGCGTTCGGAGTTGGTGGCAGTTTGCCGACGCAGTGAACCGGAGTTGAATCTGTTCGCCGATCAGAATGGCGTTCCGCATCGGTTCACCGACTCGGAACAGTTGATCGCACTATCGGAAGTCGACGCGGTTTACATCGCCACTCCGGTTAGCTGCCATTGCCCGCAAACGATCGCGGCGGCGAATGCTGGAAAGCACGTTTTGGTTGAGAAACCAATGGCGATCGATCCGGAACAATGCCAGCAAATGATTGAGGCATGTCAGAAATCCGGAGTGACACTCGGAGTTGCATACTACCGACGGTTTTATCCGGCAGTTGAACGCGTCAAGAATCTGATCGACGCTGGCTCGCTGGGACGAGTCTTGTCAATTGCTTGTGTGACAGGCAATCCGAATCGGTTCCCTGCCGATGATTGGCGAGTTGTCCTTGCTCAAGGAGGAGGCGGGCCCTTGATGGATATTGGTAGTCACCGTCTGGATTTGTTTCTGCATCTATTTGGCGAAGTCCAATCGGTCCAAGCAAGTCGAGTCGATTCACCTGATTTCGAAGCGGAGCAGGCGGCGACATTGCTGATGCAATTTGCCGGCGGAGTTCACGGCGTGTTGCAATGCTACTTCGGAACCGTCAACGCGCCCGATCGGCTGGAGGTGATCGGCACCGAGGGACGAGTCACCATCGAAGATCTCAACGGTGACGAACTGTTGCTGTTTACCGCTGATGGAATGTCCCGAGAATCTCATCCGCCGGCAGAAAACTTTCACTCACCATTGATCGCGGATTTCACTCTAGCGTTGCAGGAGAAACGCCCACCGATGATCAGTGGTCATCAAGGGAAGCAAACCAACGACGTCATCGAGATGGCCTACGCAAACGCTCTTTGAAAGTCGACGAACGCTTGAAAAGATCGCGTGACGACTCGAATCAATCATCGGCGGGTGCACCGTCTTTCAAGACGAACTTGGCTTTTAATCGAGCGACCTCATCGGCCAACCCAGCCTTGGTGACGCTTTTCAGAACTTCGGCGAAATCCTTGTATGCATCCGGAGCTTCGTCCCGCGGGTAGACGCGGCAGTTGCTGATGACGTCGTGGTCGAGCAAGTTTTGGTCGATGACTGTTTGGTTCAAATTCTTTTTGGCTTTGGTGCGGCTGAGTTGCCGCCCTGCACCATGGTTCACGCTGAAGGCAGATGCGGCAGCTCCCCGTTGAGCAACCATGATGCTCGATCCATCGCGTGGATTCCCTGGCAACAAAACCGGGTGCCCGGTCGCTTCGAACTCGGTGCCTACCAGTTGTTCATGTCCTTTGGGTAAGGCCCGCGTTGCACCCTTTCGATGAACCCATTGCAAGCGTCCGTCCACGGGCTCTTGGCGAGCGATGTTGTGACTGATGAAGTAGACCAACTCGCCCCGGATGCCAGGAAACACTTCGCGAAAAGACTCGAGGACCAGCTGATTGATCAGCATGTGATTGACCGTCGCGAAGTTGGCTCCCATGGCCATGTCGCAAAGATAACGTCGGCCTTCGGGCGAGTCCGCTTCGGCATAGCAAAGTTGAGGATCTCCTGCCGGGAACGCCAAGCCATTGGTTTGGAAATGAGCTTTCATTGCACGGAATTGACTCATCGCCAAATCATGGCCAAAACCGCGCGAGCCACAGTGCGACAAGAACGCCACGCAACCGTCCCGCAGCCCCCATTGTTCGCCAATCGAACGGAAGTACTGTTTCTCTGACAGTGACACGACTTCGGCTTCGCCAAAGTGATTGCCGCCACCGTAGCTTCCAAGTTGGCGGAACTTGCTTTCCAAGCGATCGCGTTTGTCTCGTTCGCGTCCCATCCATTCCAAACGTGCTGCCAACGTATCCACTGAACCGTCCGGTGCGGTATGCGAAGCATCTTCGCAGCGGCTCGCCCAAGACTTGGGGATGCCCAGCTTTTTCAGAACAGATTTCGAAGCACCCTCCGTTGCGACTTGAAATCCGAGCGGCCCGTCCACGCTTCGGCTCTTGGGCACGTGTCGTTGCCCGCGGCCGGCGCCGGTGGGAACGCGTTTCGCGATCGCTTGGATCACGCGACGACGCATCTTCCAGTCGGCAATTTCGCTTTCCGGCAAATCCGTTTGCAGCAAACTCATGCTGCATTTGATGTCGACGCCAACGGGGCCCGGATACACGTGCGTCGGCGAAACCATCACGCAACCGACCGGTGCACCGTATCCAACGTGCGCGTCGGGATTCAGCACGACCTGTGACACGCCCGGTGCCAAACGACTGTTGATTGCTTGTTGAAAGGTTTGGCTGCCAAACGATTGCCGGATCGGATCAGTGCCGATCACGGTAATGGGTGAGCATCCATCGCCGACGGGCAAGGTTGCCGTCGCGGGGCCGGTGATTTCCAACATCTCGTGCATCGTATCCATTGCACTGGTTCGCCTGAGTTCTTTCATGTGATTGATTGAACAACAAGAGAACACGAGGTGTCAAAGGTTCGCTGCGAATCAGCAAAACCGATGCTTCTCCGTTGAGAACTCGTTTCACTTCGCGTTGGAGTTCAGCGTTCCGCGAAACAATTCGATCAATTCCGTTTGCCGATTGAACAGATCTTTGGAAAGAGGTTGTTCCACTTTCGGCAGCCGCTTGGGGCGGATGGGACCGCGTTTGTTGGCATCATTCGATGGCGGGTTTGTTGTTTGCGAAGGAATTGATTCGCTGGCGTTCGTTGGCGACCATTCGGACGATGGTGGTGTCTTGTCGCTTGAGAACTCAACGCCGGCTGTCTCGTCGATGAATGATGCTCGAGCAACTCTGGTCGGATCACTCGCACGTGGTGTCTCGGCGAGGATCGGATCAACTTCAACGACTTTCAGCTCGCTTCGAAGCGGAAGCTGGTCCACGAAACTCTCGAGAGTTCGCAGCAATACGGAACCGGTTGGCAAGCTGGTTGATTCGCTGCGGTGAGATGCTTTCGCACCGTGATCGGATTTGGCCATCTGAATCAATGGGCTCGCGTCAGGATTGCCTGGCTCGCAAAGCGTCAGGATTGCTCGCAAATTGGCTTCGGTGATGCGGCGACCCGGGCGGCTGGAGTGCAACGGACGATGCAATGCAAAGTCGCTCGCTTGATCGCTCAGATTTTGGTCGTGGCATTGGGCACATTTTGCCAAAAGGATTGGCTGTACCCGAGCGGTGAAGGCATGGAGCAACCAAGAGTTCATCACCGCTTCGTGCAGGTGATCCGTCGGTTCGGCGGTTGGAGACTGGACATCAACCTGCTTCGCTTCGTTGGTGGCTTCGACGAAGTTGGCTGGTTGGACTTCGCTCGCTTTGGGTTTGGGGTCATTCGGTCGCGTCAGGTTGCGAAGCCGTGATTCCAGATGCTGTGCTTCTGAGTTCTGCGGGTCAGCACGGTAGATGATCATGAGCTGTTCCGCCGCTTGTCGGTGCAGACCTTGGTCGACACACCAACGGGCTGCTGACAACGCTCGCTGAATCGGTCTTGGCGATGTTCGAGCGGAACGCCACTGCTCCCGGAGTTCGAAAAGGGCGTCCAGGTTGTCTCGGGAACCAATGACTTCTTTCGCTGGGAGTCGGATTTCCGATCCACCACGCCGCACGATGACGGATTCTCCAGAAATCTGAACATCGCCTCGAAGAACACGATCGTTTCGAAGCAAAACGAACTCAGACGCATCTTTCTCGATTGGAGCCGAGGAAGATTCCGCAGCGGAACTGATTGCCGCTTCGTTGGCTCGGACCATCGCGGTCGATATGGGGCCACACCACCCGATCAAGAACCACCCAATCAGAAGGCCGCGGACCAGACGCCCATCCGGATATGACACCGCGAAAAATTTTCGCGATGAGGCGGTGAGGGCTGCGGTGAGTGGGATTGTCTCGTTCATGTTCGATGCAGCTACCAAAATTGTGCTGCCAAAGTCAACGTGCAACTCGGAACACCGCTTGGATTTTGAATTTCAAAGATGAAACGGCACGCAATTTGACGCGGCCGGGTGTCGCCTTTCATGGGAATTCGTTGGGTGCATTTGATGAGTAATCCGTTGCAGTTCCGGGTTTGGGCTTTCGGTCGCCATTACCTTTTCGAGACACTTCAACGACTTGGTTTCCTGTATTCCCAATGACCACCACCGACATTTTGCATCGACGATTCACCATGTTCCTTGACGGACCATCCATGCGTTCCGACTTTTCACAAAACACTCGGCACGCGGAGATTTCAAAGCCGCTCGGCTTGATCCTATTGGGCTGCGTTTTTGTGTCGGTTGCCAGCAGTTCGCTCGCTCAGACGGTTTCGCCAATTCCGGCCTCGCTGAACGTTCAGCAGCAAGGCTCGCCGGGCCAAACGATCGCTCAAGTCGCGGCGTACACGCCGTTCCAGGCCGATGATGCGACCGGAACTGCGGCGAGTGGTGGTGGGACCGCCGAGGCGAAGCCAAAGGCGAACAGCGACCTGAACAGTGTGGAGGCCGTCGCAGCGGAAATCGAGTCGGTCAACAACGACGCGAACATGGATCCGATGTTGAAGAATCGGTTGCTTGAGTCGCTGAAAAGCCTCCAAGCCGTCCTCACCGCTCGACAAGAAGCGGTCAACCGGACCGCGTCGTACGAAAAGTCGCTGCTGTCGATCGCGGAAGAAAAGAAGCGATTCAAAACGCTCGCCAATCAGGAAGTTTCGGTCCAGCCGATCAACGTCGATCGCTACATGGCGATCGAAGAAATTCAGCAAAAGCAAGCTGAAGCAAGTCTCAGTCTCGACGCTGCTCGCAGCAAGCTGCAGAAGATCGAGTCTGACATCACGGCTCGGAAAGAGACCCTGGAAAAACTTCCCGAGCAAATCGTTCAAACACGGAAAGAAATCGAGTCTTTGACGGGCGAGACGATTGGCGAAATCAAAGATGACCCGGACGGGCGTTTGCGTCACGTTCGCGAAGTCGAAACCAAAGCAAAGCTCGACGAGGCACGCCAGCGACTCGCCGCCTATCAGCAACAGCAGACACTGCTGGAATCACAGGGCGATTTGCTGCCGTTGATGAAAACCGCGACTGAAAAAGAAGTCGCCGAAGCGGAAGCAAAAGCACGAGCTTGGTCGGCGACGCTTGCGAAGAAGCGGCAAAGCGAAATCGCCAAGGACCTGAAGGAATTTCGACGCACGATGGAAGCCGAAGGCGGCGACCCAAGTGAGTCGTTGATTCTATCGCTCGAAGAACGATGGATGCGAATCGCCGGCGAAAAAGATCGTATCAGTCGATCGCTCAACGACGAAGCGGCTGAGGTAGACAGTTTGTCCGAGCGACGCACGAAGATCACAACGAATTTGGAAGAGAACATTAAGGCGTCCGGTGGTTTGACCAGCACGCTTGGTGTGGAACTGCTGTTGCTCAAGAACAAGCTTCCCGCTCTTGGGCCGATCAATTCACGAATTGCTGAACTCAGGAAAAGTATCGAGAGTAATCGGGCTCTGCAGACGCAGTTGGAACTGACTCTCGAAGGGATCTTGGACAACTCGTCGATCGGGCTGTCGCTGGAAAACATCGAAGGCGTGTCGATCCCTCAGGGAAAGCTGTCTGAAAGTGAGATCCGTTTGGTCAACAAGTTCATCGCTGACTTGAGTGACTACATCGTTCAAATGGTCAGTTTGCAAAGCCAGCTCGAGCAGAAGCAACGGTTGGTGATGGAGCTGACTTCGATCATCGATACAAAGATCGTTTGGATCAAAAGTCAGCCGGCGTTTCGCTTGAACGACTTAGTCGTGTCCTGGCAGGTCTTCCGTGCGATCGTCCATCCCGACAATCTGATTCTTCTGGGACGCAGCTTGCTGAAAGGTTTGCTCAATCGTCCAGAACTGATCGCGATAGCGTTGATGGCGATCTTCACAATCATCTACGCGGGTGCAAAATTGCGGCGGCGGATCGCGACCCACGGGGAACGTGCCCGCAGTCGCCAAAGCGTCTCGTTGAAACCCACCTTGGCGGCGACGCTGCTGTCTTGGGCGTTGGTGCTGCCGCTGGTTGGATTGCTGTGGATCATCGGAGACGCTTTGTCGGCGTCCGGTGCCAGCGAGGCGATCGTGCGAGCCACCGCCAAAGCGTTTCATTTAGCCGCCGTTGCGGTGACTCCGATCGAATTGCTGCGTCAATGTTTGCGTCGTGATGGTTTGGCCGCGGCTCACTTTGGCGCGGATGAGGCATCCATTTCAACACTTCGAAAATGGTTGCGATTGCTGATCGACATCGGCGTACCGATTCTTCTTTTCTATGGGATCGCCGAAAATCTCGGTCGCTGGCAAGCCGCCGCGGCGTTCGGTCGCGTCATGTTGGTGATCGGCATGATCTTGATCAGTGTCGTCCTTTGGCGATCGTTTTCGCCCACCTCAGGAGTCTTCTCAAAGCACATCCAACTCAATCCAAATGGATGGACGTCTCGATTGCGTTTCCTTTGGTTCGGATTCATCCTGGTCGTACCGCTCGCCCTCGCATTCATCGCTCTGATTGGGCTGGGTAGCGGTGCTCGAGTTTTGGTTGAGCAACTTTATCTAACGCTCTGGCTTTGTTTGCTGACGTACTATGTCAGTGGATTCGTGAACCGATGGTTGCTCACCAATCGCCGCCGATTGACGATGGCGGTTCACCGCGAACGATTGGAAGAATCGGAGCGTCTCGGAGCGGGCGGAGTTGAGATCGAACCGAGCACTTCCATGGAAGCCTCGGAGATCAACGCGCAGACCACACGTTTGTTGCAGACAATCCTGTTCATCGTCGCATTGGTTGGAATCGCATTGGTGTGGTCGCCGGTGTTGCCCGCCGTTGAGTACTTGGATCAAGTCAAACTGTGGTCCACCACTGATGGCGAAGGGATCGTCTCGCCAGTCACGCTGAAGAACATCGTTTTCGCGATTCCGATCATCGTGCTGACATGGGTGTCGGTGCGGAACTTGCCTGGTTTGTTGGAAGGCGTGTTGCTGGAACGTTTACCGCTCGACAAACCCGCGCGTTACGCGATCACGACTCTTGGCACGTATGTTCTGATCACAATCGGGATTCTGTTGACGGCCAAGGCTCTTGGTTTGCACTGGCAGAACATTCAGTGGCTGGTCGCCGCATTGGGCGTTGGCCTCGGTTTCGGACTGCAAGAAATTTTCGCGAACTTCATCAGCGGCTTGATCTTGTTGTTCGAACAACCCATTCGCGTCGGTGATGTCGTCACGCTGGGCGACACGACCGGAGTGGTGGCTCGGATTCGAATTCGTGCGACCACGGTGACGAACTGGGACCGGCAGGAGCTCATCATTCCTAACAAGGATTTGATCACCGGGCGATTGGTGAACTGGACACTGACGGACAGTACCAACCGGATCGTCGTCAATGTTGGTGTTGCCTACGGAAGCGATACTGAGTTTGCTTGTGATTTGCTGCGAAAGATTTGTGAGGAACATCCGAAGATTTCGAAGGATCCCGAGCCCGTTGTCACGTTTGAAAGCTTCGGCGATTCGACGTTGAATCTGGTTTTGAGGTGTTACCTGTCAACTTTGGATGAGCGTCTGAAATCAATCCACCAGTTGCACACCGAAATCAACAAGCGGTTCAACGAGGCGGGATTGGAAATCGCCTTCCCACAACGCGATTTGCATTTGCGTTCTTTGCCGCCTGAATTGATGGACCGATTGTGTCCTGCACCAAAGGACTGATTTGGTGTCAACTGGAACAACCAGCGAAGCGGTCGGTTGATTACGGACGAAATCGATTTCGCTCGACGAAGGTATTTCCGAACGTTGTGAAGAAAGAGATTGGATATGAGCAACGCATCTAAACAGCGTCCTCACGTCGTCGTGGTCGGTGGCGGTTTCGCTGGCTTGCAAGTGACACGAGACCTGCGAAAGGTCGACGTCTCAGTGACATTGCTCGACCGTCGCAATTTCCACCTTTTCCAACCGTTGCTGTATCAAGTCGCAACGGGCGAACTTTCACCCGCAAACATCGCGACGCCACTACGTGGGATCCTGCGAAAGCAAAAGAACGCTCGCGTGGTGCTGGAAGAAGTCACATCCATTTCGCTGGATTCGAATGAGGTGTACACCACGGATTCGGTGATTGCGTTCGATTACTTGGTCGTCGCGACAGGAGCGATTCATCATTACTTTGGCCGAGAAGAATGGCGTCCTCTCGCGCCCGGGCTGAAGACGATTGAAAACGCAACGGAAATACGTCGGCAAATTTTGGGTGCGTTTGAGGCTGCCGAACGCAGCAACGATCCCGATGAAATTCATGATTTGCTGACGTTTGTCATCGTTGGCGGCGGCCCAACCGGTTGCGAACTGGCTGGTGCTCTGGCCGAGATTTCTCGTCACACACTTCAGAATGATTTCCGATTCATCCAACCGGCCGACGCACGAATCGTTTTGGTCGAGTCGGGAGATGCGCCGCTGGACGTTTATCCCGAACCATTGCCGCAACGTGCCGCACATGATCTAGAGAAGCTGGGCGTTGAAATCCAGACGCAATGCCGCGTGGTGGAGATTGAGCCGACGCATGTGATGATTCGAAACAAGACAACTGAAGAAGTCAGTCGTTTGAATACGCGGACGGTGTTGTGGGCAGCGGGAGTTAAAGCGAGTCCTTTGGGTGCGATCCTGTGTGAAGCCGCTGGAATCGAATCCGACCGTGGCGGTCGTGTGCCAGTCAGCCCGGATCTTTCGATTCCCGGTCATGACACGGTCTTCGTTTGTGGCGACTTGGCTCAGGTGAAGATGGAAGATGGTGGTGAGGTGCCAGGATTGGCTCCCGCCGCGATGCAAATGGGGGCTCAGGCGGCGAAATGTATTCGCGCCGATCTGCGATCCAAATCTCGTCCCGAATTTCGATATCGAGACAAGGGCAGCTTGGCCGTGATCGGTCGCTGCACCGCGGTTGGACAAATCGGAAGCTACAAGGCGAAAGGCTTTGTTGCCTGGTTCATTTGGTTGTTCATTCACCTGATGTACATCACTTTGTTTCGCAACCGTTTGTTGGTGTTGATGCAGTGGGGGTGGACCTTCGTCACGCACGACCGATCGGCTCGTTTGATCACCGATGGTGCGAACACGGATATCTCGACGATGGAACAAGCGACCGGGTGGAACGCAGACCCTGCAATGCCATCAACTCGCCATTTGGAATCGACATCGCAAACCGGTGCTGGCGGTTCGGATTGACCGCGCCAGCTAGCTCCCGGTTTGAACTACAATGACCGCGAAAAGTGGCGTCCTTCTTCTGGAGTGGTTGTTTGATGCGGTTCTGTACGTTTTTTGCCGTTTGTTTTTTGCTCGGTTCTCTGGCGACTCCAATTTCTGTGGTGTCAGCGGATGAGCCGTTGTCGTTCGATATTCGTTTGTTGACGGTGGACGCAAACGAAGGAATCGCGGCGGGCGACGTCGACGGCGATGGAAAAACGGACTTGGTCGCCGGACGCAACTGGTTTCGAAATGGCGATTGGGCTCCACGCCCTCTGCGAGCCATTGAAGATTGGAACGGCTACGTCCAGAGCAACGGCGACTATCTGTTCGACGTTGATTCAGATGGTCGTCTTGATGTCATCGCGGGATCGTTTTTGCCGACGGAAGTGAAGTGGTTTCGCAACCCAGGAAAAGAAGATTTGCGTTTGGGGAAAATGTGGCCCGAATCCACCTTGGTTGATACGGGAGCGACCGCGAACGAGGGTCAACTCTTCGAAGACATTGATGGCGATGGGCGTCCTGAGTGGATTGTGAATAGTTGGAAGAATGAGGTGCCGACTGTCATCTGGCGATTGGAACCCAGCGAACCGGCGGAAGACGGCAAACCGGCTTATGAGCTGAAACGGCACGTGTTGGGTGAAGAATTCAACGGCCATGGAATCGGTGTTGGCGATATCAATGGCGATGGTCGGAATGACATCCTGGTTGGTTGGGGATGGTACGAACAACCTGCCGAAAACCCTTGGGGGCAACCCTGGATCGCTCACCGCGATTGGAAGTTGCACGCCAGTTTGCCGATGTTGATCGAAGACATCGATCAAGACGGTGACCAGGACCTGATCTATGGCGAAGGTCACAACTATGGATTGCAGTGGTGGGAGAACACCGGGGTTACTGATTCCGGATCCATCGAGTGGAAAGAGCACGAAATCGATCGACGTTTCAGCCAGCCTCACTCGATGGTTTGGGTGGATTTGGATGGCGATGGCAACAAAGATCTGGTGACCGGAAAGCGGTACTACGCCCACAACGGAAATGACCCAGGCGGAAAAGAAGTTCCATGTCTCTACTGGTACTCGTTCGATGTTGCGTCAAAATCGTTCCAGCGTCACGTCATTGACGAAGGTCGTGTGGGAACCGGTTTGCAGATCGTTGCCGAGGATTTGAACGGTGACGGCAAAACCGACTTGGCGGTCGCCGGTAAAAGTGGCACCTACCTCCTGTTAGCCAAACCTTGACGCAGAGGCTTGTACCGAAAAGAGGGCTGATTCTTTTCGGACCTGTCTTCCAATCCGAGAGAACCAGATGTTTTCCAAAGGGTCAGCCCCCTTTTGATCTCGACGAAAGACTTGATGTCGCAATCATCTTCGGACTCCGTGAAGCAAACGCCTTTGTCCATGTCGATTGCGGACGCGCAAGAGCAGGTTGACCAATGGATTCAAACCATCGGCGTGCGTTACTTCGATGAGATGACCAATTTGGCTCAGTTGGTCGAGGAAGTCGGCGAGGTTGCTCGCATTCTTTCGCGAACCAAGGGCGAGCAGTCCACCAAGTCGGGTGTGGTCCTGGGAGAATTGTCAGACGAGTTGGCGGACGTGATGTTCGTGATCATTTGTTTGGCAAACCAGTCCGGAATTGATCTGACCGATGCCCTGCGGCGAAACCTCGACAAGAAAACGAAACGCGACTCGACGCGTCATCGCGAAAATTCGAAGTTGACGGGGCCAGATGAAACCTCGGATTCCGCGTGAGCTTTTTAGAGATCCTGGCTCAACCGGAGACCTGGCAACTGGTGGGTGTGCTGTGCCTGGGCATCTTTGTTCAAGCCGCTGCTGGATTCGCGGGCGGATTGGTGATTGTTCCGTTGCTGTTGTGGGCGGGGTATTCCATTCCGGAAGCCCAAACGTCGTTACTGGTCGCCACCATTCCTCAAAACTTGTGGGGCGTGGTCTCGTTCCGCGATGCGTTGGATTCGAAGCGACTTGTTTGGCCGGGAGCGGCTCGTTTGCTGTTTCTGCCGCTGGGAGTGCTGACGCTGCAATGGATGGAATCTTTTTCCATGGTGACGCTTCGCCAAATCGTCGGGGTGGCGGTGTTGTCGGCGACACTGGCGACGATGTTGTTTCGACCAAAGCCGCGAGATCAAGTGGCGTCGTTCTGGAGCTATTTGGTGTTTCCGCTGTCCGGGTTTCTTCAGGGCTTGGTCGGGATGGGCGGACCGCCGATGGTGCTGTGGGTGCAGGCTCATGACTGGGACACGCGAAGAATGCGTGGGTTTCTGTTTTCGATGTACCTGATCAGCTTGGCACCCGGAATTGCAGTGTTGGTTTGGTTCTTTGGATCCCGCGTGATTCCCCCGGCATTGATTGCTGCCGCCGCGATTCCTATTTTGCTGGCGGTGACTTGGGTCGGTCTGAAAGTCGGAACGGCCTTGGGGACGCAGCGTCTGCGACGGATCACGATGGCATTGTTATTGCTGATGGGGTTGGCCGGTCTGGCCGCGCCTTGGCTGTCTCCCGCCTGAATCGGACCTCAATCGCTCGTCGCTGCGACCAGTGCGTTGATTGGGTTCGCGTGTTGTCCGTGTTGCGAGTTTGGAATTCCTTGCTGTGAGTCCCGTGATGGATTTGATTGCGTCGTCGGTTGAAGTTGCTGCGGATGTACCGCTGTGGTCCGTTCCATCACTCATCGCATTGTTTGCGTTGACTCTGATGGAGATCGTTCTCGGCATCGACAACATTGTTTTCATTGCGATTTTGACCGGGAAACTGCCCGAGGAAAAACGCTCGTTTGCTCGGCGATTCGGATTGTTCGTCGCGATGGGGATGCGAATCCTATTGCTGATGATGATCGGATGGCTGATGAGCTTGCAGTCGCCGATCTTCGAGCTGTCATCGCTGGTTCCGATCGAATCCTTGCGAGAGCATTTGGCTGCCGACGCGGAAGTCAACGAAATCAGCGGCCGCGATTTGATTTTGTTGTTCGGCGGATTGTTCTTGATGTTCACCGCGGTTCGAGAGATCCATCACAAGATCGAGGGCGAGCACGATGATGATCCGCAAATGGACATGGATTTGCCCGAAGCCGATGCGGCGGTCAAATCACGAAAACCGGTGACGGTGGGATCGGTTTTGTTTCAAATCGCGGTGATGGATGTCATCTTCTCACTCGACAGCGTGATCACAGCGGTCGGCATGGCGTCGCATCTGCCAATCATGATCGCCGCGGTGGTGATCAGCGTCGGTGTGATGATCACGTTTGCTAATCAGATCAGCGACTTTGTTCAGGAACACCCAACGGTCAAAATGTTGGCTTTGTCGTTTCTGATTTTGATCTCAGTGGTATTGCTCAGCGAAGCCGTCGGAACGCCAATCAACAAAGGCTATGTGTACTTTGCGATGGCGTTCTCTTTGATCGTTGAGTTCCTGAACCTACGAATGACGAAAAAAGCGAAACTGCAGCCCGCTCATTGAACTGGCGTCTCGCTCAAACCTTCCCGCGTCGTAGCACCACGCGACCAAAATTCGCGAAAGGGTTGTTCTCGCGAAAGGTGAGATGAGTTGGCCTTGCTTGACCTGGTCACTTCTTCTTTTTGAGAAGCGGTCGGTGGGTATTGGCTCATCGATTGGAATGGCAGTGGCAGTGTCGATTGGCCGGCCAATGTGTTGAGGTCGGCGTCTTTGTCCCAACCCACTCCGTGCAACACGAAATCGCGTTGCGCGGAATCTGAAAGCTGCTTTTTCGGAATCGCGAAACGCAAACGGATCTCATCGCCTCCACTGATGACCACCATCGAGTCGTCCCAGTCGGAAATCAAATCCTCGGCGGGACCGTACTCGGTGAGTTGTCCATCGAGAGGTGGCCATCGAGGTGAATCCTGAACGGATTGGTAGTCATAGGTTTCGGCCTGTTTCGGTCCAGGGTGGCTTCGTTTGGAGAAGCCGTGCCAAGCCACCTCGGCAGATTGCAGGGTGAGTGGTTGAACTTCGACAAGCGAGCGGAGACGCTCGATTTCCTCGTCCGTTCGAACGGACACAGCGGCCGAATCCCAATAGATTTGGTTGGTCGTGCGGATCCTCACTCGAGGGTCTGCGCGATTCACCCATTCGGTAATGTCGACCACGATCGTTTTGTTCTTGCCACCGGGGAAACCGATGAAAGGCGAGGCCATTTTCCAGCCAGAGTCCGATGCTTCATCAGGTACCCACAGCGATGGCGGTTCAGGTGAAGACAGTTCGGGATTCTGATCGATTTGGATGTTCAGAGAGGTGTCGGTCGGCAGAATCCAGCCATTGAGGACCAGGTGAATTCGGGCGTCTTTGGATGTATTTGCTGATACACGGCCGCTGAGGTCCAAGTCGATCCAGTGGGGCGGGCAGAGTCCTTGACGGTATCGATGGGGAAATCCCTGAACATGCTCGCCGTCCGTTTCGCGAAGGAGCGAGGTCACGTCCGTTCCCTCCGTGTCGGTCACTTTGGATAGCGGTTGAAGTTCGGATCGATCAAACGCGTGAATGGTTGGTTCAGCGAGCGATGGTGGCCCGACCTTTTCGTTCGTGAAGACGACCACGTCTTTGGGGTGATCAATCGCAGCCAACTCCAGTTGATCGAAGTAAGCGACTTCCCACAGTTCCTCAGTGATTCGGATTTCGTAGGCTCCGTCGTTGGGAGCCAGAAACTTCCCGTCGACCAACAGGTGTTCCCACGGTCGATCGGGGACCACAACGCCGGGTGAGGTTTGCAAACCCAATGGGGCCGCCCACAAACAGTCCGTGACGAACTCGAACCGTTCCCCGTTGAAGGCATACAGGTATGGGCAAGATCCTTTGAGTGTTTGTTCCTCTTCGATCATGACTCCCGGTTCAATTTCAGGAACCGACTGGGTCAATCCGTTGGGGAAAATGACTCGCAAGTTGCCGGGGCCACTTAAGCCATCCAGTCCGAAATGGGTGGTTGGATCCGTGACGATTCGAGAGCGGTAGTGCGGACCAAAACGCAATTCCAATACCGATCCAACGGCATAGTGGTTGACTCGGCCGCTGTTCGCGTTGTTGTCGTCGATCCCTTTGAAGCGTACCGAGATGGCTTTGCCGCTCAGTTCCGTCGTGTTGGAAGCAACCGAGACGGCTGATGAACTGGTGTCATTGGATTTAGACCACCCGACCAAGTCGACGTTTCGATCGGCGTCAAAATCAGTCGCTCTGTAGACAAAGAACTCGGATGCCTGGTCGGAAACGCTCCATTGCAAGTCCTGTTGAGGCCCAAACTTGTTGGATGATTCATCAGCCGATGAGAGAGGAGATAATTCCAACGCGGATGAGGCAATTCCGCCACGAAGGCATTCGTAAAAACTATCGTTGTCCAGGTCGGCGACGATGAGTGAGCCTCGGTTGGTCAGGGTCGGTTGCTCCTGCGATTCCGTCGTTGGCCAAGAAAACGGCGTGACCGCATCGACTCGCCACATGCCAATGTCGCCGGTGTGAGATAGCACCAGTTGCCCTTTTTCGGGAGCGCCCAGAATGATGTCCCACGAAACGTTTCCATCGACGTCCTCGATCGCCAAAGAGTCCACGCCTGGTAACGCGGGGATGTCTTCGAGATAGGAAAAACGGAATTGCAGATGCAGCACGTTTTCGATCCATCCGACACGACCCGACTGAGGGTGAACGGTCACGACGTCCAGGTCCAAGTCGCGATCCAAATCCGCGATTGCGAAAGCGACGGGTGGATCGGACTCGTCCCACGACGTGGCTTGATTCTCATTCGTTGGAAGCGGAAAGAACGTTCGGTTGCCGCGATTGACCAGGAGTTCCCATCCTCGACCGGTGGCTGCCATTAAATCCAGGTCGCCATCCCCTTCGAAATCGCCACTGATCATCGTGTGAACTTGTTGAAGCGATTCCAGCCCGTCGGCGGCTTCGGTCTTCAGCGAGTCATCGCCGGTCGCATCGGGCTGGCCAAAGTCGCGTCCATCGACGACGACCAATTGAGCACCTGATTCTCCAAGGAGAATGATGCTGCGAATTGTGTTGTGGCTGCGCGACGTCGCGTCCTGACGGAGTCGGCCTGGTGAACTGGAGTCGACCATGAACAAATCGGCGACCATCATGCCGGTCCATTGGCCGTCCACGGTCAGCATGCCGTAGTTCTGCCAGCCTTCATCGCCTTGCATCCAAAGGAACAAAGTGGCGGAGTCTTTGTCGGGATGAAGCGACACCAAATCCATTTTGAAATCGAGGTTGGCATCAATGGGAATCAAATCACTGGCTGATGCTCCTTCAATGGTATCGCCGGAAGCCGTCAGCGATTGAATGTCGAACGACAAAGCCTTCGACGCCGATTCAATTCGCGATTCTTTCGATACTTCCGCGGAAAGCCGACGCAGTGAATCGAACTCAATGAGGTCCAGTGGGTGAGGTGATGCTCTACGTCGGTCGGTTTTGATCAATTCCGTCGAGTTCAGAAGGTTGAACCAAAGCATCATTTGGTTGTCGGCTTCATCGAACTTTCCTGCCTCGACAGCCGAGACAATCCCGTCGACTAATTCGGCAGGCGTTTTTCCGATCGGGGCGGTTTGCTGACGAAGAGTCGGCTCGATCGAGGCTGCGAGTGTTTGTGTTCGACGGATTGCATCGACCGCTGCTTTGGATTCGTTTGCGATTCCGAGCCGCGCGGCTCGCACGGCCAAATACAGGTTGTCGGGTTGTTGATTGGACAGCTGAGTCAGAGCGGTGGCGGCCGGTTCGAGAATTGTTGGTGAAATCCCGCGGATTGGATCCTCCAGCACATCGACGACCTGGGTCAATGTGCCCGCCAGCAAAATGGAGTTGCTCTTGTCGCCTTTTGCATCGGCTGATTTTTGAATGGATTCGATCAGCCGTCCAAAGACCTCTTTGCGGATCGATTGCATCACCGATCGCGGCAGCAAATTGGCTTCGTTCAGGTCGACTCGCGCGTTCATCCAAGTCGCCAAATTGGAATCGCCGCCGAGCTCAACATACTTCTGAATCAGACCGCGAGTTTCTGAAAGCAGCGATGCCAATCGTTGTCGAGCCGCTTGTTTTTCTTCTGGTTTGGCGGATGCATCGGTGGCGACGGCGGACAATTCGTCGATCGTCAGTGCTCGGTTCAGTGCTCGGTTGAGAGCGATCGAAAGGTCTTCCGGCCGGGACTTTGAAAGCGAAGCCCAGGCTGTTTCCGCATCGTCGGTATCGAGGTTTTCCATCGACGCCAACGCGACCCGGTTCAGGTCGAGGTTCTGCGAAGCAAGCTGCCGGGTTTGGTCTTCGCCACTATCACCTGGGACATCGTCGGGAGGAACCACCGGGCCACGACTGAACCAATAGCCGGCCGCTGCGAGCAAACCAATCGCGAAAACAGCGATCAGCCAAGTGGTTGAGGGTTGTTTACCGGAAGGAGACTGCTTGCTGGCTGGGGATTGAGACGAAGTCACCGATTAGCATCCTTGAAGAACAAACTGACACGAGGTCGAGAGCGAATGCAGTCTATCAAAAACAAGCGAATTTGATGTGGCACCTCGAGGTGAACGGGGCTCAACCTCGAAGTTCGATCCCCAGTGGCAGCGTGTCGCCGAAAACGGCTTGTTGTTCTTCGTGGTCCAGTTGGCCACCGTTTTTGACCAATTCAATCCAGTGGTCGGGTGCACCGAGCCGATCCAGCAAACTCAACGCTCGATCTCGCGTGGGTTGGTCGACATCGCGAAACCTGTCGTCGCAGCGACGAGTCATTTGAGTGATCGTGAAGGCGGCCAATCGTTTGGTTGCTTCGTCTCCAGTCTTCAGCGACGGTGAATGCGAAAGCTTCTGCAGCCAATGTGAAACGTCCGTTGCAGGGACAATCAGATTCAATGGCCCATACGCGAGTACGCGAGACGCGAGACGGCCGAGTGTCCAGAACAGACTCGGGTATAGCGGAGATGCCTTTTTACGATCCAGCGATTCCATGACGGCGGTCGCGAATGATCGTTTTTGGTCGATGGGCAGTCGCTCCAGTGAACCAATCGTCCGCCACGCCTCGTTGGCTTCGGCCATGTCTTGATTGGATATTCCCCCGAGCAGCCAGCGGCCCAACGAGGTCGCCAACTGACTTTGCTGGCCCGCCGTCATTCCCCCCGCGATGCGACGCCACATTACGTAGGACTCGGCACGGACCTGGTGGTCGGGGTGCGAGATCTTTCCGTAGATCATTCGCCAGGTCTGCGAGGTCCGCCAATCATCCACCGCGACACCGTAACCGGGACGCAGGGCGAAGCCAGCCAAATTCAACCAACGTGATTCATGAGCCGGCGAGCGACGACGATGGTCTTGGACCTCCATCAACGATTCCCACAACTGACGAAGCAACGCCGGTGGCCATTGATCGCGAGAGGTGCCGATGGTGGTTTGAAGTCGTTTGATCAGCAACGAAGGCTTGAGTGTGCCTTCCACAAAGACGCGAGCGATCAGCTGTCGACATTCGTCGAGGGTTTCTTCGTCGACGATACCAGCGGATTCGCCGGCGTAGTCATGCGATTCGCGATCGGTTTCGAGTGTTCCACGAATGTCAAATTCCAAACGCCAACGTTTGGCATCTGAAACGCAAAACAGTCCGACCGTACCGATCTCGGAAAGTTCTGATTCGATCACGATTTGCATCGTGGATTGGTCACGCCGTTTGCGATCTTTCAGGGCCGTTTGAATGGGTGGCAAAGGCGTCATCGTGTTCGGATCAATGTCGACCACTTCGCCCGGTCGATCGGCCAGACGTGTGCTGCTGACCCACAGTGGAAAGCTGACCGGCACGCCAACTCGCAAGTCCATCGGAACTTGATCGATCCGGAAGGATTGGCCGGCCTGCGCATCAGCGGGAATTACGCAAACCGCTCGCGGTGGGTTTTGTTCGATCTGCATGAAGTAGGTCCGAGCCAAGTTCGCGGCGATGCGAACTCCATGCCCTCGCCGAACCATGGCGTAGTGGGCGGCACCCTGCGCAACAGCCAAATCCAAGCGTGCAGATTCTAGGACGGCGGGCTCTGAAAACCACTTTGTCAGTGAGCCGATGACTCGCTTGCGAATCGCGGGTGCTGTCAGCACGCCTCCATTGAAAAGGACCAAATTGACTTGGTCGCTTTCTTTGGGCTTTGGCTGATCGGTCGCGTTGTCATCGGCCGCTGTATCGTCCAATCCGGTGCGGCGATGTTCGCGAAGGAATTCGGCGAGGTGTTTGGTGACGGCGGGGTCAGCAGCGTATGGCAGGCCGACCTCTTGAAAACCACTTTGCTGCGCGTCGACTTCGGATTCCATGTCGACTTCGGGAAAGAATCCGTCGAGCAGCAATGAGTCGACTTCTTCAGCGGTCATTTCGACACTGAGTCCGCCACCGATCAGCGACGATCCTTCGCCGGGCAAGTGAATTGTGGTGCGCTCAGGCCGTGGTTCCGAGAGAAAGGTTTCTTTGGTTTGACGGGCTGCTGCCAAAAGTTGTTGCCATTGCCGCGGTGACAACGTTCGTCCAAGTTTGGCTTCCGCCGCTTTGGCAACCGCCAAGTCGAGGTTGTCCCCGCCGAGGATCAAGTGCTTTCCAACGGCAACGCGGTGGAACTGCACGACGTTTGATTGGTCGTCTGAGTCGGCCGGCCGGACTCGAATGAGTGTTAGGTCCGTCGTGCCGCCACCGATGTCGCATACCAGAATCAGTTGGCCGACCTGAACCAAGTCCTGCCACTCGTTTCGGTGACGATCCAGCCAGGCATAGAATGCTGCTTGGGGTTCTTCGATCAATTGGATGCGAGGCAAACCCGCCATCTTTGCCGCACGAATTGTTAATTCGCGAGCCACCTCGTCAAACGATGCGGGCAACGTGATCACGATGTCTTGTTGTGACATCGGATGATCGGGGTGTTCGGCATCCCATGCGTCAGCCAAATGTTTTAAGTAGCTGGCCGAGGCCTCCGCCGGCGACCGTCGTGGAACATCATGGTCGCCGTGCCAAGGCAGCAAGTCCGCGGTCCGATCGACCCCTTCATGAGACAGCCAGCTTTTTGCCGACGCGATTTGGCGACCTGGGTGCAGCAGTCCCGCGATGCGAGCGTACTCACCCACGCAGGACGCCAACGCATCATCCGATGGGTTCAACCAATCATTAGCGTCACTGTGCGGAAGTTGCTCAGATGGATGAAGTGTGTAGTGAAACGATGGCAGCGTTGACCGAGATTCCGCCACACCCAGGTCGACCCATTGGGGAACCAAGAAAGTGCGGACAGTGAACTCGGTGTTTGCGTTGGCCGAAGACGCACCACTTTCTTTGCGTTGCTTCTCCTCGCTTTGATCGGCTTCCGTTGTGGAGGCAACGGCTTCCGTGGCGGAGGCTTCGGCTTCCGTGGCGGAGGCTTCGG
>NZ_DDGH01000048.1:139825-146362 GCF_002337565.1 Rhodopirellula sp. UBA1907
TTGCGAGAATTCATGTCGAGGTTACGACTCGTCCTCTTGGCGAGCGTTGAATTCAAGTTTCCAGTGACGATCGCCCCGTTTGTCGTGACACCAAAGTTCAAACATCCCCAACTCAGTCACTCGCGATTCAAACTGCACCGGAACGAAGCTTTGGGCTGGTTCGTTGTCGGCGGAGCCCGACGCGGCGTCTTCGCCTCGATTTTGGTCCAATGTCAATTCAATCGGTTCGCTTTCTTGAAGTTCTGTTGGACTCCAGCGATCCAAACGGTCGCCGGGGTGATCGCCTGCACGAGTGGTGGACGAGAAGAATCGAAAACGGGCTGGCGTGCCGACGACGACGCCGACTTCCTGTCCGGGAACCTCGGCATGGGTGCCTTCTTCCATTCCCTGTGCGGCAACGCACACGGCACGAAGAGGTCGCGGAGCACCGGGGATCGCCATACCTGCGGTTTCGATTCCAATGTAGAAGGCTTTGGCCGTGCCGCCACGAATTCGAATGCCACCATGAGTTTTGGTCCAACCGTAGTAGGCGGCACCAATTGCGACGGCGTGATCCAAGTCGTCTTCCGACGACAATGTATTGACGCTGGAATCGGTCCAAGAAGAAAGCGTCGACTCCAACCGTTCACGCATGACCGGGCTTCGGAAAACACCACCATTGAGCAACAAGTGAGTCACCGGACCGATGCCATCATTGTCGCTATTCAAAGCGGACTGGTCCGTCAGGAAAGCGGCGATGTGTTTGGTGATGGCAGGATCCGATTCGTAAGGCAAACCGACATCTTGGAAACCGCTGACCACGTTGGCTTGAGGCCGATCTTGTGGTGCACACTGCGGGAAGAAGCCATCTAGTAGCAGTGTTGCTGCGTCGCTGCGTTGGATTTCGGTGGTGATGGTTCCACCGATCAGCGAACTTCCACGTCCAAGCACCGATATGGATTGCGAATCGGGACCGTCATGGCTGAGCAATCGTTCTTTTGCGTCACGGCAGGCGTGCCAAAGCGAGGTGCTCTGCCAAGGGTCCAAGTCGTGGCCGGACTGGCGAAATTGCTCGGCGGCTTGATAGGCCAGTGCGAGGTCCATGTTGTCACCGCCAACCAACAAGTGGTTGCCGACCGCGACGCGTTTCAACATCAATTCGCCGTCTTGTTCTTCAACACCGACCAATGTCAGGTCTGTGGTGCCGCCGCCGACATCGACAACCAACATGGTGTCTTCGTCGGATAACGATTTGCGCCACTTGCCGTCGGTCGATGCGAGGTAGCGATAGACCGCGGCTTGAGGCTCTTCCAGAAGAACAAAGTTCTCATTCAAACCAGCTCGGATGGCAGCACGCCGAGTCAACTCACGGGCCGCGGGGTCAAACGAAGCCGGAACGGTCAGAACCACTTGTTGTTGATCGATCGGAGCGTCGGGGAATTGGGCGTGCCAGGCTGCCACCAGATGCCGCAAGAAGATGCCGGTGCATTCCACCGCGGAAACTCGCGGGATTTCATCAGGCGATTGCCAAGGAAGAACCGGGGAATCCGGATCGACCTTGCGCTGGCACAACCAACTTTTCGCCGCCACGATGACGCGTTGCGGATTGTCGGCAGCCTGTTGTCTGGCGTACACGCCCGCGACGCCTTCGGTCGATGAAGGGAATCGTGCATGTTCGCTGGTAACTTCCAACGCGTCGACTTCTTGATCGCGAGGCAGGTAGAGGAACGATGGCAGCGAGGTTCGCGATTCGATCTGGCCCGATGCGACGACCTGAGGGATCGGTAGCAGCTGAATCTCAGGGGCTTGGTCCGCCGTTTTCACTTCCGCGTTGGATTGAGGAGCGAACGCAACGACGCTGTTCGTCGTTCCGAGGTCGATGCCGATGCAATATTTTTGCTCACTCATGGGATCAGTTTTGCTCTGCGAGTGAAGCGAGGGCGTCGAGAACTTGTTGGTCGTGTCCGTCGACTCGCACACGTTTCCAAACCTTGAAGACTTTGCCCGCGGCGTCGATTAAATAAGTTGAACGCTGGATGCCCATCGACTTTTTGCCATACAGGTTCTTCTCCCGGTACGCGCCGTATTTTTCGCTCATGGCGTGGTTTTCATCGACCAGCAGAGGGAACGGCAATTCAAACTTGTCACGAAATTCGATGTGACTTTCAGCAGAATCGGTGCTGATGCCAAACAGTTTTGCTCCCGCGGATTGTAGCTCTGCGTATCGATCGCGGAACGCACAGGCCTCTTTGGT
The DNA here is from genome assembly GCF_002337565.1 of Rhodopirellula sp. UBA1907. Lineage (NCBI taxonomy): Bacteria > Pseudomonadati > Planctomycetota > Planctomycetia > Pirellulales > Pirellulaceae > Rhodopirellula > Rhodopirellula sp. UBA1907. The sequence continues at coordinate 142,059 of NZ_DDGH01000048.1, forward strand.
GCATCCAGGTGTGTTGTCTTTGGGATAGAAAAACAAAACGACCGGAGCGCCAGCCAAATCTTTCAATTTGACGGTCTGGCCGTCTTGGTCTTTGAGCGTGAAGGCGGGAGCCTTTTTGCCTGGTTCGATGAAATCAGCCATGATGAAACGCCCCATTTGGGGGCATATGGATTGAAAGGAGGCGGATGGGACAGGGCATTGTTTTCGATCGGCCAAGTTGTCGCCAGCGGGGGCGGATTGACCGAGACCAGCGATTGGATCCGACGCGGGAAAACACGACAGAAACACGCATCCGGATGGTGTTTGACGGGTGCCCCCAAAAAACAAACGCGTTACACTACGGGGCAACTCCGAGACGTGGGATTGCTCCACCCTCCATTCTTTCCCCATTCGCTTGAAAGTTGTTTGAACTTGTCTGATCAACCGCCTTCTTCCTCCAACGACACCCCATCTGCTGATCCTATGGCTCATCCCAGTCGGGCAATTCGTCCGCATGGATTGGAAGATGCCCGCAAATTGGCGACTGAGGCCGCTCGGGTCGCGTTGGACAACAACGGCCAAGATGTGATGGTTTTGAACGTCAGCGAGCAATCGGCTGAGTTTGATTTCTTTGTCATCGCCACCGGGACCAGCCGTCGACAATTGCACGCGATCAGCGAGCAAACCGATGACGCGCTCGAAAAAGGTTTGGGCGATCGGCGTCAAGGAATCGAAGGCTATCAAGAGAGTAGCTGGATCGTGCTTGATTACGGCAGTCTCGTCGTTCATCTGTTCGATGAAGAGACCCGTGAGTACTACGACCTGGAATCATTGTGGGCCGATGCCACCCCCATTCCGCTGTCGGATCTTGGTTTGACGCAACGCTGAACCGCGTTTGGACGTCCCATTTCTTTTTCTTCCCCACCTTTTCTTCAGGTGTGTAGGTTTCGATGCATCTACCCAATGTTCTTCAAGCACGATTTGTCCAAGCCCTCGAGCCTTTGACGGACTCGCCCAGCGATTACGCGGGCATGATCCGTCCGGCCGCTGACCCGAAGTTTGGTGACTACCAATCCAACGCCGCCATGCCATTGGCGAAACGCGTGGGCAAAACATCTCGAGATGTTGCTGCCGAACTGGTGCAAAATCTCAATGTCACCGATCTATTCGAAGAACCCGAGGTCGCCGGACCCGGATTTATCAACTTGCGTTTGAAGGATTCGGTCCTCTTTGATTCGATTCAACAGATGCTGTTGGATGAACGAGTTGGTGTCTCCAAAACCACCGACCCGAAGAAAGTCATCGTGGACTTCTCTTCGCCCAACGTGGCGAAGCCCATGCACGTGGGACACATTCGCAGCACCGTGATCGGTGATTGCTTGGCCCGAACGCTGCGTTTCTATGGAGAAGATGTCGTCACCGACAATCACTTGGGTGATTGGGGCACCCAGTTCGGAATCATCATTTATGGTTATCGAAACTTTGGTGATCCGGCAAAAGTAGCCGCCAATCCAGTCCCAGAGTTGTCGGCTCTGTATCGGCTGACCAATCAACTGATCGAATATCAAAAGGCCAAGCAGTCATTGGCAACGATGGCGGACAAGCTCTCCGCTGCGAAAAGCGATGCTGAGACGGCAAAAGAGGTGTCTGATCAAGCGGAATCGGACGAAAGTCTCAAGCCAAAGGACAAGAAGAAGCTCCGGAAAAATGCGGAAGCCGCGACTCGGCGAGTTGCCTCGATCGAGGCGGATATCAAGTCTCTGAAGGCTAAGATCGATGCGGTTGATAGTGACGCTGAATTGTCCAAGTTGGCCTCCGAACACTCCGACGTGGATGTCGCGGTTCTTCGAGAAACGGCCAAGTTGCATGAAGGTGACGCGGAGAACTTGGCGTTGTGGAAAGAGTTCTTGCCTCACTGCCAAGATGAAATCAACCGAATCTATGACCGCCTGAATGTTCAATTTGATCATACGCTTGGCGAAAGCTTCTATCACGATCGATTGGCGGGCGTCGTCGAACATCTCACCACACTTGGGCTGACGACCAAAAGTGATGGGGCGATCTGTGTCTTTCTAGAAGGGTTTGATAGCCCCATGATCATTCAAAAACGCGACGGTGCGTTTTTGTACGCGACAACGGACTTGGCCACACTTCAATATCGCCGTGATGAGTTCCACCCAGATGAGATTTTGTATGTGGTGGATTCACGCCAGGGCGAACACTTCAAGAAGTTTTTCGCGATGGCTGAACCCTTGGGCATGGGCGAAGTCCAATTGGTGCATGTCAATTTCGGAACCGTACTGGGGCCCGATGGTCGCCCCATGAAGACTCGCAGCGGTTCGCTCATCGGATTGGAAAGCTTATTGAATGATGCGGTGAGTCGTGCCAAAGACGTGGTTTGCAATCCGGACCGTTTGGCGACCATGGATCCCCCGATGGGCGGAGAGGAACAGCAGCAAATCGCCGAAATCGTTGGCATTGGTGCTATTAAATACGCGGATTTGTCACACCATCGAACAAGCGACTACAAGTTTGATGTCGACAAAATGGTCGCTCTGGAAGGCAACACTGCGACCTATGTGCAGTACTCATACGCCCGGACCCAAAGCATTTTGCGGCGTGCGTCCGATGGTGAAGGCCTGCCCGCATTTGAACAGGTCATCGAACAAGCCGCCGCCACACAACCGATGACTTTTACCCACCCTAATGAGCGATCTCTCGCATTGATGTTGATGCGATTTGAAGAAGCGATTGAACAGGTCCGTTTGAATTACGCACCCAATGCTTTGTGCGATTACCTGTTTGAAACCGCGAAGACATACTCTTCATTCAATGAGAGTTGCCGGGTTCTAGGCAACGACGATCCCTCTGTGATGCAAACCCGCTTGGCTTTGGTTGTCTTGACCGGTCGAGTCCTCAAGAAAGGGTTGTCTTTGTTGGGAATCGATGTTGCCGAACGCATGTAGGCCAACTTCTATGACAATGTCATCTATTTTATGACTGTTGTTCTCTTTGAAGTATTGACAGTAACTCTACTTTTTATAACGTGTTGCGGAATTAAGTTTTCTAAACACACTTATGGAGTAAAACGTGGCCAAAAAATCTGGTGGACCGAACAAGTCACAAGCGATTCGTGATTACTACGGAGCGAACCCCGACGCCAAGCCAATGGAAGTTGCGGCTGAACTGAGCAAGAAGGGAATCGTCGTCACGCCTGCTTTCGTTAGCACCGTGAAGTCCACCACCATGGGCAAGTCTGCTAAGAAATCCGCTCGCAAGTCGGCCAAGAAGTCGGCTCCAAGCGTGAAGAAGAGCAGCAAAGGGGCCAAACGCGGTCGTCCAGTTGGTAGCACCAACAAGGCAGCAGCAAGCAACGAAGTTTCGTTGGACTCATTGTTGCAAGTGAAGCGCATCGTGGAAGAAATGGGCAGCGTCCAAGATGCAAAGAATGCTTTGACCGCACTCGAAAAATTGATGGGCTAAGACTCGCTCAACCGAGTCATTTGCCTTTCCGATCAAAAACATTGATCGACTCAGCAGCGAACCATGAAAATTTGGTTCGCTGTTTTTTTATGCGCCCGGCGAGGTCGTCTGGCGTGCTTCACGTCAATTCATTCGTATCCCGAACGAGAAATCAATCGAAGACTCCTCGAATGTCTTCTGATACTCGCGCGGCTGGTCGCGCTACTTCGGGAAATCGAGGACACCGTCCCATCCCGGAGGGGCAATTCGATGGTGTTGCAATATCAGACGCAGCAACACGTCCTTGGGGCGATCCCACGCTGGCAGTTCCAGTAACCGTTGGTAAGCCGAGTCCCAATCACCGCTGGCAAACTCTTCCCATCCTTGTTCATAAGCCTCAATTTGGGCATCCGTGAGGTCTTGGCTGCCACCACTTGGGACAACCAATTGATAGACGTCGACCGGGATTTTCATGCCCGCGACGCGGACTCGGCCTAGTTTGCGGAGCCTAAATGGTGTGGTCTCATCGGTTGTTGACAAGTGTTTCAGCCAAGCTTGCAATGCACTCGCCGAGGCATGATCCATGAGGACCTCGACTCCAAAGTGTTTGGTGAGGCCTTCTAAGCGACTGGCCAAATTCACGACCGGTCCAAACGCGGTGACTTTGACCTGATCGACCGTACCAATTCGGCCCGCGACGGCGGGGCCAGATGCGATGCCGATTCCGCACCGAAATTCGGTTTGCCCGGTCGCATAGTCCTTTCGAATTCCTGCCGCCGCTTTCGCAGCCGCGAGAACACTAGCAACGACGTGAGCGGATGCTGAGAGGTCCGTGTGCGGGTGGGGCAGTTGCAGCTCAATAG
>NZ_DDGH01000048.1:146438-160875 GCF_002337565.1 Rhodopirellula sp. UBA1907
GCCAGCCCCAGAATCCCATGGCAGCGTCGCCGTGGAAGTCGCCAATGACCCCACCAGTGTCGAGGATATGACGCGTCATCACACCCAGTGCTGCGCTGACCTGTTCGAGCAGTAAGAGTAATTGATCGCTTTGCATCTCCGACGTTCGCGAAAAACCACGCAGGTCGCAGAACATGACCGACAAATCGCATTGTCGAGGTTGCAGCCAGCTCTGTGGGTCTTGGCCTGACAACGCATCGAGAACGACCGGAGCGAAGAAGCGTCTCATCGCCAAGTGACGCTGTTGGAAGTGTGATGTTTGTCGGATCCCTGAGATCAGAGATCCCACCACTTCCGCGAACTTCACATCGTCGCCCAATCGATCCGCCAGCGTGGCTGAGTCGTCAGAGAGTTCTTTCCAGTTGGATCCCAATGCACGTGATCCCGCGACATAGATGGCCCATCCAGAGCACGCTTCGCTTCTTAGAGGCACACAAAAGGCCCAGTCAACATTTTCGGCCGCGGTGAATTCGACGCCACCATTGCGTTCGGTTTCCCATAAATGCAGAACACTTTCGCGACGGTGAAGTGCTGTTGTGACCAGGCGTGCGCTGACCGCATGTTGTTGCGATCCATTGTCGCGGCAATCGTAGTGCAACACCTTCATGTCCGAAGGTGATTCGTTTTTCGCCGCATCGATATCTGATCCCACACGGTCTGGAACATTCGCACGGACGATTGCTACTGCAGATGCGGACGGGGTCGCTCTTAGCAATGTGTCGGAAACACGAACCAATAGTTCTTCATCGTCGACACTGCCGGCGACAATGTCAGGAAGACGGGCGAGCAATTGGATACGACGTCGAGTGTCGCGGAAGTCTCTTTCACGCAGGACCGATGCGTCGAATGCCATCTCGGTAACGCCCTCGGCGCTGCCGATCATGGCAGAACGTTGCGAAGGAGGAATCGGGCCTTCGCGAGGCGTCGATGCATCAATGGCTCGCTCCTGTATCGACTGGCCTCGCATTACGTGACCGACGTCATCGGTGAACCCTGGGCGACGTGCGAGCGTGAAGGTGGTTTCGCCGATTACAAAGTGTTCGCCGGGCACGACCACGAATCGGTCACGGGGGCGACCGCGAAAAAAGATTGGGTTGCGAGCTCGAGCGTCTCGGTGAACCTGAATGCGATCGTTTTCTAAAATGGTCAGTATCGCGTGGCAACGTGAGATCGATTGATCCCAAGCGACTTGCCAATGAATCGTTCGTGTTCGACGACGGTCTCGTTGAAGATTAATTTCTCGTTCGGTGGGTTCTGAATCCGCTGTGTCGGTATCAGTCAGTTCGCCACCGGAAGACTGAATCGCGATTGGATCGGGCGAACCAGATGGCTGGCGGCCCAACAATACGTCGACACCGGCGACCAGTTCGGGAAGACCTTTGCGCCAACGGAATCCATCCCCGGCACCTTGAGCAATCAAATCAGGCATGCGTTGGTGTCGTCCGTGAGAGGTGAGTGGCGAATCGCAAGGTTTGATTTTCTATGATCGAGTCGTGTGTCTCAAGCGTCTTCTATTTGGGACGCCGCGAGTCCGGCGGCGCGTCCGGTGCTAAAGGCGGCTTGGAAGTTGTAGCCTCCGATCCAGCCGTCAACGTCCAAAATCTCGCCGGCGATAAAGAGACCATTTGCCAGTCGACTTTGCATCGTTCGCGGATCGACTTCGCTGAGCTTGACACCGCCGGCAGTGACTTCTGCTTTTGCGAACCCACGGGTTCCATTGACTGGCAGGTGCCAACGTTTGAGTTTTTCGATCATCAAATTGGCCTCTTTGTTCGGCAACTCGGCGAGCTTGCAGTTCGCATTGGCGGGATGGCATTCTTCGCAGATCGCGAGTGCTAAACGAGAGGGCACCCACTGTTGCAGGATGTTCGTTACCGATCGCTTGCCCGCTTCGCCTGCCCGGCGACCAAAGATTTCGCGTAGTTGGGGCTCGCTGGTTTCAGGCACGAGATCCAGTCGCATGACAGAATCTTGGATCCGGTCGTAAGCGGTCATGACACCACTGACATCCATCGCGGCTGGGCCGGAAAAACCAAAGTGGGTGAACAACCAAGAGGACCGACGTTGGATTTTGGGTTTCTTGCCTGATCGATGGTCAGGCGTGAAGACTGATACGTTGACGTCCGGCAGCGTCAGGCCGGAAAGAGCTTGAGTTGCATCGGTGCCGCCTACCAATGGAACCAATGCGGGACGCGTCGCCACGATGGTGTGCCCGAGGGCTCGCAACCATTCGTATCCGTCGCCCGTCGTTCCGCACCCCGGCCAGCTTCGTCCGCCGGACGTCACAATCACTCGGTCGGCGAAGAGCTCGTCGGCCCGGCCATTCTGATCGAAGCTGATTCGCCATTGGTTCGATGAGTCCGACGGCGGCTGAATATTTTGGACTGAGCAACGAAGTTCCAGGCGGACACCGGCATTCAACATGGATTGATGCAGGGCGTCTCGGACGTCGATGGCTCGGTTGCTGACAGGAAATATTTTACCCGTCTCTTCGCGTTTGGTTTCAACGCCGAGTTCGTGAAACATCGCAATGACGTCGGAGGGACCGAACTTCCCGATGCTCGGTTGCAGAAAACGTTTCGCGTGACCAAACGCCTCGGTGATGCCTTTGGAATCGGTGTCGTGAGTGATGTTGCAGCGGGTGCCGCCCGACATCAGGATTTTCACGCCCGTTTTAGTGTTTTTTTCGAGTAGCGTGACGCGTGCACCCGATCGGGCGGCCACGGCAGCGGCCATCATTCCCGCCGCCCCGGCACCCACGACGACGATGTGGAGACCGGTTGATTGGGTGGCCACTTGGGTCAAAACGTTGGCGTCCTATACGTCTTCAAGAAGGAGTTTGGCTTCGCTCGAGTGCCGTCGGCAACCATCTCGGCGAGGGGGATTCGTTCGACGGCAACCGCTCATTGGCGGGTTGGGATCACAAATCCGAATTGCATTTTGTTATCTCATTGACTAACTCTGATCTTACATCACAAGCGAAGACTCGTTCACACCCCCTTTTTTTCCATAGTGAAATGAGCGGCACCACTCCAAACGCCTCCTGTCACGGCTTTCGGTTCTCAGAGGCGCGAGCTCTTATCTCCGATTTGCAGCGTCCCAATCAAGCCATTTACTGGGTGGACTTTCTCGGGTCGATTCTGGCGGGACACGTGTTCCTTCACGGCATTTTCCTGCTGCCCTGGTTCTACGGATTCACGCCGCAGGTTTGGGCCGGAATGGCGGTGTGTTATGTGTTGACGCTCATCCTCTACATGCGGGCGTTGATGTTCATCCACGAACTGGTGCACCTGCCCGAGAAAGGGTTCACCGCGTTCCGCATTGCGTGGAACGCTCTTTGTGGAATTTTCTTTTTCGTGCCCTCGTTCCTTTACTACCCGCACGTCGACCATCACCGAAGAAAGCATTACGGGACGGAGCACGACGGTGAGTATTTGCCTTTGAGCAACCGGGGGCCGTGGTTGATCGCCGTCTTCATCGGGCAAGCGTTGTTCCTGCCTTTGCTGGCGATCTTTCGGTTTCTGGTCATCAGCCCGCTGTGCTGGATCGTGCCGAGTTTGCGACCGCTCGTTCATCGTCACCTTTCGACCATGGTTGTTGATCCGTTTTATGAACGTCCCGATGCCTCACCCAAGGTGATGCGAATCGTGTTGTTGCAGGAAGCGTTGTGCTTTTCCTGGTGCGTGTGGTTCTTGATTCGCGGCGGAATTTTGCGAGATCAATGGCTCGATCCTTTTTGGTTGATCGCTTATGCCGTTGGCGTTGGGATTCTCGTGCTGAACGAAGTCCGCACGTTGGGGGCTCATCGCTGGACCAACGATGGCGGCGAGATGAGTTTTTCAGAACAGTTGTTAGACTCGGTGAATTATCCCAACCACGCTTGGGCCAGCGAATTGTGGGGACCGATTGGAACGCGTTTCCATGCTTTGCACCATTTGTTTCCGAGGCTTCCGTATCACAACTTGGGCAAGGCACATCGTCGACTCACGGAAGGTTTGCCCGCCGATTCGATCTATCATCAGACGTCTGCAGAATCGTTGTTCTCAGAGATCGCTGCGCTTTGGCGACGCTCGAGAACCGCCCAGCGTGGTGATGTCATCGCAGCAGAACCGGCTGAATCCAACCGAGCGGTTCCGTCAACTTGAGTGTCCCTCCGATTGCGTTCGGAGAAGGGAGCTTCGAATCGTTTGCAACGCACACCGCCTACTTTTGTTGTCCTGCCTGGGACATCAAAGAATGGCGATCGTTCGATCAGATCTCACTGCCGATCAGCGACCTCGGCTTTCGTCAGGGAGTGACCGCAGTCGAACGGCTTCGAACGTATGGCGGAACGGTTTTCTGTGCCGAGCAGCACCTGTTGCGACTGCGTGAGACGCTTCGTTTGTTGAAGATTGAAAACGGGCCTTCCACCGGTCAGCTCGAAAGGTTGATCGAGGAGTGTTTGAAGCTGAACGCTGAATTGGTCCAGCAAACTGATGTCGGGATGACCATTTGGGTAACGGCGGGATCTGTCAAATTTGATCCGACTTGGGCCGTGCACCTCAATGCCATCGACCATGAAGCGGTTGCTCATCGTCAGTTGCACGGCCAGCCCATCGTCATCACGAATGTTGTACAGCCGCCAATGGAGTCCTGGCCTCGTCAGGCGAAAGTTCGGAATCGGCTGCACTACTATCTGGCTGATCTCGAAGCAAAGCAGGTGGATCCTGACGCGACGGGGATGCTGCTGGATCTGGATGGCAGTGTGACGGAATCCAGTTTGGCCAACATCGCGATTATTCGCGAAGGACGATTGATCGTCCCACCGGAAAAAAAAGTTTTAAAAGGAGTGACTCTTGGACTCCTTCGGCAGTGGGCGGATGTGCAGGGAATCCCATGTATGGAGGCACCGCTCATGCCGAACGACCTTCATAAAGCCGAAGAGATTTTGCTCGTGGGAACCGATACGGGCGTCTGGTTTGCCAGCAATTGCGGACAAGGGTGCGAGGTGCGTCAAAGAGGGGCGTTCTGCCGAATGATGCAGGAGATGTTGAGACGGTCGGCGGACCGCCCGATCAGCGGGGTCTAGAAGTGCTTGGGGGCCTTGGGGGAAATGTAGGGCTTGTCTTTCGTTAGGTCATTGCGCATATTCACCAGTCCGATGCAGGTAGTGTTCGCAAATGCGAATCAAAGTTCGGCTTGATATCACTTGCCCCGTGATGTCATCCACTTTGTAGGTGGTTCTGTGGGGACTGCATTGTGCCCCATTGGCAGTCTCCGCAGACCACCACTTTGACTCACATTGAATTGATTTGGAAACGCATTGGGTGAAGTCTCGCTGTTGAGCGACAGTTTGCGAAAGTTGCGCCTTCGGGGCCCCATTGGAAGCAATACCTCAGGTGGTGTGTTAAGATCGCTCCCTCGAGGCATCGTGTAGACGTGGATTGGCTCTTGTGAATCCAAATCGATTGGGTTCAGCCACGGTGCTTTCCTCCCCATAAGGGTTGAGGGTCGGAATGGTCCAACAGGTATCCGCCGCGATTCACAGATTGGCTTACCGTCGTCCATTCACAGAGGACCGGCGGGTGGTTGATCGCTGGTTGAATACTCATTTCAGCGCCGCCCTTACTACCGGCATGCTAGCCACCGGCATACTTGAAAGCGGATCGAATCGCTTTGATGCGAGCCCACCGGAGTTACCAGCCGAATCATTTCGCGCGTCGCTCACGGAACTGCGTTTGGAGTCGGGCGTTTTCTTAATGGATGACGAGCGAAGGTTGATCGCTTGGAATCAAACTCTCGAGGATCTGTTCGTCGAAGTGGAATTCACTGCCACTGAATCGTTGCCATCTGGTTTGCCGAGTGAGATGGTTCAAATGTTGATGGGTGGAGGCGAGCTGATCGCGCTCGGAGCATTGGAGTTGGACTATTCGTTTCAATCCAAAGACGATCGAGGGCGAATGTGCGTTTGGGACGTCAGTAGCATTCGACGCGAATTCGCTTCCGGTGATAGTGCGATCAGCGCGACACTGGTTCGTCCGGTTGCACTTCTGAAAGCGGATGCGACGGAGCAAGGATTGTCACTGAGCGAGTCGCTGCTGGTCTACCAGCAATTCGACTCGGTTGATCGTCAAATCTGCGAAGCGATCGCGATGGGAGATACCACGGGCGAAATCGCCACGATGGTCGGATTGACGCGGCGTTCGGTCGAAGTGCGTCGCGCGAAAATCCTGGAACGTTTGCAGTTCACCCGTCCGGTTGAGATCGTCCGATTGTTGGTGCGTCTAGAAGAGAACGGTTTGCTGTGAACCGGCAGGTTTGCCCGTCCTTCGGCAAACGCTGCTGATGCGGAGACGCGAAGCCTGCGTCATGCAGTCGTGGTTTCTGTGATCTTAAGATTGAACGCGTTGTAGTCCGAAACGATTCCGCGAGCTGCTAATCGATCTTGAATCAAACGTCCTCGTTCAATGGCCAGCGACATCTCGTGGTCTTCGAGCAAAATTTCGAATTGGTCCGTGGCGATGTGACCGATTAAGTAATCCGATCCGAACTCATCCTTGATTGCCGCAACCACATCCGACAACTTGGTTTGAGTGTCGAATTTGATATCAACCCGAAGCACGTTCGATGGGCGTCCCAAGCGATTCGCACGTTCGCGTTCTCGTTGAATCAATCGGCTCCAACCTTCACGGTTGAAGTAGCTCGTTGTTGCGTCAACCATTTGATGCAATGAATTGCGATCGCTTTTACGTTGCAACGATTGCAGTTGCAATTCCATCGACAGATAGCCGCCCAGCAATCGGGCCAGCAATTGAATCAACGGCAGGTGCTCTTCGAATTGCTCCGATTGAATCTCTGGATCGATGCCGCATAGCGTGCCAAACAGTTCGCCATCACGGTCAAAGATGGGGACTCCTGCGTAGGCACCAATCGGCAGCTTTTTTGAGATCGACGATTGTGCAAAGAGCGGGATCTGCTGGGCGTGTCGGGCGATCTGAGGTGCCGAGCCTTTAATCATGTGCTGGCAATACGAATCAGACCACTGAATCATGTCGCCTGAATCGACGGGATACACATGATTGGGATCGGAACGATCCAAGACGATCCAGGCTTCGTCCTCCGTCCGAGTGATCATCCAAAGTGCCAACCCAGTGGTCGATTGGAGGTACTCGAGAACGACGCGGCTTGCTTCACGAAAATTCATCGTGGGCGCGAGTAGAGTCTGAATCATGGCAAATCATTTGCAACATGGATCGTGATTCGAGTCCGTCTACCTTAACGAACCTGAGCGCTTCCCGGTTTTGATTATGTCAAAACACGCAGTGATCATACACCCAAAACCAGGTGTTCGTTGTGCGTTGAAGCATGTGTATTATTACATCTCTGATGGGGGGCGTGTATTCCGGGCGACACTGGATGGTTGCCATAAAATCTCGATTTCTTGCGGGCCCTGATTCTGCAAAGTCGCCAGACTCGTTATCTTACCACCATGCCTGCGGATTCCGATCTCAATACGAACGAATGCCGAACTGCCATTCAGCAGCGTGACGCTGCTTCATTGGCGGATTGTCTGATGGCCCATTCGTACGTGTTGATTCATCTGCGTGACGAAGATGATTCGGACGAACTGGGGGCTTTGACCGCGGAATTGGATGGTTCGCCTTATTTGGTGGCTTTCACCGGTCAGTCTGCCGCAGCTGAGTTTGTGGAGCTGCGAGCGGACCTTTTCGGGAATGATGAAGTCGGTGGCTTCATCGTCGACGGCGAAACCTTGCTCGATTACATCGCCGAAGGTTACGGGTTGCTGCTCAACGCCGATCTGAAATCGATGTGCCAAGTTGACTCGGAATTGGTTTCCGATGTCCTCGACGAATTGAATTTGGACTGAACCATCTTTCGGCAATGGCCTCCTGAACGGCGGTGCTGCTCGCCCGGATCGTTGAACGTTCTCGCTCAACCCAGTCGTGGCGAGAGGCGTCGATTGAATTCGAGTGCAGATCGACGATCGCTCGGGCCGTCGATCACCGCGGGCTCGTCGAGTCCCAGCTCCAAGCGATCTGATAAAGGCACCAACGCGCGAAAAGTTTCCAGGGCTTGCGAATTGTCTTTTCTTAATTCGTCGACCAAGTTGCGAAGTTTGTTCTTGGTTTCATTGGCCTCTCTTCGAGCACTGATACCCATCTGAATTTGGTACCGCATGACCAACGCGAGTGCGCGATAGAGTCGCGAGGTGTTAGCGGATTGTTCAACTCCGGCAAGTGCAGCGGACGCTTCGGGCCAGCGTTGCTCATCGATCAGCAATCGGGCTAGCTGGAGCGCCGCTTTCAAATGATAGATCTCTTCTTCGGGAGTGATTTCATCTTTGGGAAAGTACTCCTCCACCGCTTTCCACGCCGGCACGCTGTCTAGCGAGATGGCCTGCCAATATTGATCTTCGATGCTGGCGGTGCGAGTGACACTTGGTACTCCGATGGTCTGCGCAACCGATGGAGCTTTGGTCCAGATCGCGATTCCCCAGCCAGCCAATGCGGCGATGGCTGCTAATGCGATCACACCGCCCCAGCGCATCGTGTCGTGTCGACGATCGTTTGCGATCGCATCGGTGACTCGTTGCAACTGTATCGTCGCGGAGGTGGATCCCAAGTAGTTCACAGCAGCGGATGTGCGATCGGAATCGATCGAAGTCGTGCCACTTGAGCCCGAACCATTTCCGATTCGCGTTGATGGCAGGCCGGACTCGGAAGGCGACATGTTCGCTCGAATGACGTCGAGCAGTTCCATCGCGGATGCGAAGCGTTCACCCGGTGTCTTGCGAAGCAAACGCATGATTGTGGCGACCAACCAAGGCGGTAGGTCAGATGATCCGCGAGCGTGGTCAAGCGGTTGCGGCATTTCGTGCAAATGCTTGACCGCCAACGCCAGCGGTTCTTCGGCATCGAAAGGTGGCTGACCGGCCAGCAAGTGATACAGGGTCACGCCGAGCGAATAGAGGTCACTTCGGCCATCGACCTTGTGGCCTTGGATTTGTTCGGGACTCATGTAGCGTGGCGTGCCGAGTGTCAAACCCGCCCGCGTGAGATCCACCGCGCTGGCGTCCGTGTTAGACAACACACGTGCCAAGCCAAAGTCAGTGACTTTGATAGCACCGTCACCCGAACGCATGATGTTCTCAGGCTTGATGTCTCGGTGAGTGACTCTTGCAGCGTGGGCAACCACGAGGGCTTCCGTCACGCAGCGAAGGATTTCAATGCCTTCCTTCGCGGTGAATTGACCTGATTTCTGCAGGCACTGCTTGAGGTTCGAACCGTCGATCAACTCTTGAGCGATGAAGTGGGTGCCCTGATGGTCGCCGATTTCATACACCTGCACGATGCTGGGATGATTCAGGCAAGCGGCGGCTTGTGCTTCACGTTCGAATCGTTGCAGATCTTCTTGGCTGGTTTGTGGCGTGCGTCGCAGAACCTTCAGTGCGGCATCACGTCGGAGCTTCAAGTGTTTGGCTGCGTACACATCCGCCATGCCACCGCTGCCCAAGCGGCGCAAGACTTGGTAGTCACCCACGCGACAGCCAACTAGATCGCTCACGAAAGTGCCTTTGTGCTGTTGTTGGAAGACTCGCCATGACTAGGCGGGCGAGACGACGATGAATTGGACGTGGAAATCGGCTGGCCGGGTGTCAATTGAACCAACTCAGGTTCGGACAAACCGCGGTTTTGACTTCCGCTGGACAGGCCACCCAGTTCCAAGGTGACATATCGAAAGCCCATTGCAATGAATGAGCCAACTAAATCTTGGTTTTGCGTCCAGTCCAGGACCTTGGCGAATTCCTGTTGGGGAACTTCGATCCTGGCCAATTCGTCTGCGTGAAGCCGAACTCGACAGTCCGAGACGCCACGTTCTCGAAGCCAGGCTTCGGCGGTTTCAATGCGTTGCAATCGTTCCGGTGTGACTTCGACATGATACGCGATACGGCTGGCCAAACACGGGGAAGCCGGAAGGTCAGCGTTTTCCAGGCCGAAGTGCGCGGCCAATTGACGAACCGCCGATTTACCAATCCCCAGATCTGCCAGTGGCGTTTGCACACGAGCTTGCGTGCCGGCAGTGATACCAGGGCGATGATCGCCCAAGTCATCCGCATTGGTTCCGGAGACGATCGTCGCACCACGTTGCTCCGCGATTGGAGCCAGGAATTCATACAAGGTTTGCTTGCAATAGAAGCAGCGATCCGAATGGTTGCGTCGGTAAGACGACCGGTCCGATTCGTCGGTGGAAACAAACTGATGAGCGATTCCAACTTGCTCGGCCACGCGGCGAGCCCAATCGAGTTGCCACCGAGCAACTGCTGGCGACTGAGCCGTGACTGCCACAACATCGCCACCGGTTCGATGCGCCGCCGCGGCGACAACGCTGCTGTCGACGCCACCGGAAAACGCAACTATCAATCCGCCCATCTCTTTCAAGTGAGCGATCAGTCGATCGGCGAGCGGTTGAACATCGGTCATGAACGGCGACTCGCCATTTGCATTTCGCAAATCGTTAAAGCATCAGTTGCGAGTTGTGCGTCCAGCACTGGATGCAAGCTGCCACCTGCGACAACTTCCGCGGCCGCATCGATCTCACTGACAAAACCGTCGATCGGATCTTGCTCGCCCAAATCGGGACGTTCTAGTTTTCCATCGTTGTGCATAACAGTCAGAGGAATCGTGTCCGAGGATCCATCGCCATAGGCGGCGAACTCAAAACGTACCGTGGCC
This sequence comes from Rhodopirellula sp. UBA1907, assembly GCF_002337565.1. Taxonomy (NCBI): domain Bacteria; kingdom Pseudomonadati; phylum Planctomycetota; class Planctomycetia; order Pirellulales; family Pirellulaceae; genus Rhodopirellula; species Rhodopirellula sp. UBA1907. Next base: position 157,211 of record NZ_DDGH01000048.1, read on the forward strand.
TTTTCGAAGGAGACCTCATAACCATGAGTGAATCCGCGGGCCGGTGAGTCGATCACGCCCCCGGCCAAACTGACCACGGGAGTGGCAACATCAGAATCAGCGGAAGCTGCGTATTCCAGAATCGTTTCGTATCGCTTTGGAACACCTTGTTGATTGTGGCTGACGCAGTGGGCTGCGGTCGGCATGCCAAACAACACACGAGCCAAGTGGGCGTCGTGTACCTGCAGATCGATCAGTGGTCCACCGACTTTTTCAGGGTCATAGAAATCAGGGATCCAATCCGGAGGACTGATCGTTCGCGAAAATCGGCCTGTGATGGGATTGCCGAAGCGACCATCGGATTGGGCTTCGACGAGAAAGCGAAAGGCGGGCATGAACGGCAGGATATGTGCGACCATCAATTGCCCCGGTTCCGCAACGTCCAGAAGCGAGCGAGCCGCTTCGGATGTCAATGCGAGCGGTTTCTCACACAGTACTTTCTTGCCCGACGCCAAGATTTTCTTGATGGCATCGACATGAAGATGCGGCGGCAAACACACATCGATCAGATCGATGGAATCATCTTCCAATAGTCCATCTAAGTTTTCGCTGACGTTCAACCCGGACACATCCCATTGTTCACCGGGTGGCCCAAAATTGCCTTGGATGCCTCGCCAATCGCCGGCTCTCTTCTTGGCGTCTCGGCTAGCAAAACCGACCAACTCCGCGGTCGCGCTGCGTTGGTAAGCGAGCTTGTGAATCCAACCCATGAATCCGACGCCCAAGATGGCGGCACGCATGGGTGTGTTGGCTTTCGAAGACATACACTGACCTGGCAATGAGGAGGGACGACGGCACGCGGTCGATTTGCCTTCGGCTTAGGAAGGATGGCGATCCGCGAGTTTGCACCGCCGGTGATCGAAGTCGTGAGGGATAGCGAAGCGAAGTGATCCGAGTGGAAGCTGTGCGAACGCGGCAGCTCAGCCCGGTTGGCGGCGACTACACGGCGGCCAGTTGGGCTTTTTGGAGTTTGGTCAAATCGGCGATACCAATTTTGCCCAATCGCAGCAGTTCTGCCAATTGAACGTCGTCAAACGTGGCTTCTTCGCCGGTGCCTTGCAATTCAATGAAACGCCCTGAGCCGGTCATGATCACGTTCATGTCGACGTCCGCAGCCGAGTCCAGTCGGTAGTCCAAATCCAAGACAACATCTTCGCCGATCACTCCGACACTGATTGCCGCGACCGAATCGCGAAGAACCGCGGTTGGGTCGACCGGGGGATCGAGTTCTGGGATCGCTGCCAATTGCGAGATCGCCAAAGACAACGCGATGTAGCCGCCGGTGATTGATGCGGTGCGGGTACCGCCATCCGCTTGAAGAACGTCGCAATCGACCGTGATGGAACGTTCTCCCAGGGCATGCAGGTCAACGATTGCACGCAGGCTGCGTCCGATCAATCGTTGGATTTCAGTCGTGCGGCCGTCGACCTTGCCGCTGCGGTCACGTCGTTTTCGTGGGCTCGTGCTGCCTGGCAGCATGTTGTATTCGGCGGTCACCCAGCCTTTGCCTCGCCCTTCCATCCACGGGGGAACGCTGGTTTCAACCGATGCCGTGCAAAGCACGATCGTTTTACCGCTTTTGTAAAGAACGCTGGCGGGGTTGGATTCCAAGTACCCACATTCGATTTCGACGGGGCGGATTTGATCGTGAGGGCGGGCGAGATCGGTGGCTGAGTTCATGCGTTGAGTGGGCGTCGCGAGCAGGGAGATGGTGAAACGGGCAGCCTATCTGACTTTGGACCCTTCATGGATAGGCGGAGCCCCAAAAAGAAGGTTGGCACGACAAATGCTCGGTAGGTGACGCTGAACTGATTTCTCGTCGAATGCTGGTTTTTCCACGTCGGCCGCTCGGAAATTGGGCGGTGTCGAGGACGGAAAGTCGATTTCTATGCGAAGGATTGATGAAGCCAAGGTTAAATTGGTGTTTGTGCAGAAGGTCATCGGTTGGTAACGTTAATTTAACGGAATGTTAACCTTGGCCCCGTTGTCGTGCCCTCGGAGGTGTTTATGGACCTGGAATTCGCTCGCCCTGATCTCGAACTGGCTTTGGCCGTGATCGTGGTGACGTTGATGACTTTGGGTGCCTATCGCCTGGGATGCCGATTCCAATCCGCTTCGGAACGATCGGACCGCTGGGTATTTTTGGGGCTGGTGGGAATTTCGTTCTTATTCGCATGGAGCTTCTTTGGCCGGCTGATCTGGGCGGAAGCGATCACGTCCTCCGCGGCACTCTACTGGTCCAACGTGACGCCAGTTGTTCTCGCGTTTTCCGCGGGAATGGCGGGGCACGCCGTCGATTTGCGTCGAAACTTCCGGCCTGCCGTCGCCGGGATCATGATGACGTTGGCGGTTGCTTTCGTCATAACGCCCATCGCTCGTCCGGTTTTGTTTCCATTGGATTGGGATCAACCTCCTGAACCACAATGGATGTCGCAGTGGCAAGACGGCGTTTACATCCAATCCAATTCTGCAAGTTGTGCCCCAGCGGCCGCGGTCACGCTCTTGGATCGATCAGGAATCAAAGCCGACGAACAAGATCTCGCTAGCGCCTGCCTGAGCAGTTCGCTGGGAACCGCACCATTGGGACTTTATCGCGGGCTGTCGACCGTCGCACGCCAGCACGACCGAAAGGCAAAGGTTGCTTCTCGCAATCCAAGTCATTGGCTCGAGAAAGGGCAATTGCCCAACGTTGCTTTGGTTCGATTTGGATTGACCGGTGACAATCCTCAGGACAACGGATTCTTGGGCAATGTCACGGTTGGACACGTCGTGACTGTTTTGGGCCAGACCGACGGTGGTCGTTGGTTGATCGGAGACCCGGCGGTTGGCAAGGTTTCCTGGAGCGATGAAGAGTTGCGAAGACGATTCACCGGGGAAGCCATCTATTTGGCTGGCGAGTGAATCGACTCCTTGATTCGTCGATCGGTTGATTCGATCGGCAATCAATCGTTGTCGGTTGATTTGGTGACCGCAATCGAATCACTGAGACGTGAATACATCTCGGGGCGACGATCGGCAAATCGATCGATGACGTGTTTTCCAGGCGTGCGTTCGATGCGTTTGTTGCGAGCCTGTTCTAGATCGATGTCGACGATCAGTTCTGTTTCTTCAGCACCTTTCGCGCGAGCCAGTTCAACGCCATCGGGACCGCAGATCGAACTTAAACCACAGTACTCAAAACCGCGTTCTTCGCCGATCCGATTCGCAGCGACAAAAAACAAGTGGTTCTCCATGCTCCGCGCCGGAGGAACGATTTCCGCGGTACGAGAAGCAGCGACGGGCCAATTGGTTCCCAGAGCAATGACGTCAGCACCGGCCAGTCCCAATGCTCGCATGGGTTCAGGGAATGAGCTGTCGTAGCAGATCCCCAATCCCACTTTGCAACCCGATTGAGTCGTGAATATTTGGTCGCAAGCGAGGCCGCGATCGACGAAACGGTCCACGCCCAGGTGTGGCAGGTGGACTTTGTTGTAGCGACCGATCAGCCCGGATCCGTCAATCATCAAAGCCGAGTTGTGAAGCTCGTCGCGATTCTTCCGAATCAGGGTCCCGATCGTGATCGTCAACTGATTGGCTTGGCAAGCTTCGATCAATCTTTGGATCGCGGGTGAATCAATCGTCGGGGC
>NZ_DDGH01000048.1:161045-161710 GCF_002337565.1 Rhodopirellula sp. UBA1907
GGGTGAATCAATCGTCGGGGCGGCATCGAGTGCTTCTTCGCGACTTTCGTATCCGTATCCGGTCAGCGTGCATTCAGGAAAAACGGCGAGTTCGACGCTTTGTTTGCCGAGCTGTTCCATCTTCCTGCAGACGTCGTCGACGTTCTGATCGACGGACGCAAAATGGACACCGGTCTGGACGCAAGCAATCAACATCGTACAAACAAGACTTATTCGACGGGGTGACGGATTCTTTCGAGCCATGATTCGAACAGAAAACGACGCTCCGTGGTACCCAATCATGTCGAGACACGAAGCGAACGGTGAGGCGGCCAACGCTGAATTGACTCGCGATTCATTGCAAATTTCAGGGAACGAGTCATGTCATCAGCGACCGAATCCTCCTCGTCCAACGGGGCGGCGTCGCCCGACGAAACACAGGACATCAATCTGCCCGCCCCCGAAGCGAAGCCAGCCGCCAAACCTGCGCCTGACAAATTTGATTTCGATTTATTTGTCATTGGCACCGGACCGGGCGGCGAAGGTGCCGCCATGCAAGCCGCGAAAGGTGGATTGCGTGTGGGCGTTGCGGAGCGATACCGGCAAATTGGTGGTGGATGCACTCACTGGGGGACAATCCCCAGCAAAGCATTGCGATATGCAGTGACCAGCACCATGAAATCGCT
>NZ_DDGH01000048.1:161812-226572 GCF_002337565.1 Rhodopirellula sp. UBA1907
GTCACGATGCGACAATCGTTCTACGATCGCAATGCGGTTCCGATTTCTCGCGGACAAGCCCGCTTTGTCGACGAGCACACAATCACGATCGACAACGGCGAATTGATCACGGCGGGCGCGTTTGTGATCTCGACCGGATCACGTCCTTACCGTCCCAAAGGCGTCGACTTTTCACATCCGAGAATCTTCGACAGCGACACGATTCTGGAAATGAAAGACAAGCCATCGTCAATCACGGTGTATGGCGCTGGGGTGATCGGAACCGAATACGCTTCGATGTTTCGTAACCTCGGCATCAAAGTTAATTTGATCAACACGCGAGACAAGCTGTTGGAGTTCTTGGATGACGAGATCATTGACGCGTTGTCGTATCACCTGCGCGATCAAGGCGTCATCATTCGTCACAACGAGACGATGGAGAGCATCGAAGGACTGGATGACGGCGTGATCTTGCGTCTCAAAAGCGGCAAGGTGCTCAAGACCGATGTGTTCTTGTGGGCCAACGGTCGACAAGGCAACACAGATGACTTGGGCCTGAACAACCTTCCAATCGAAGCCAACAGTCGCGGTCAAATCGTCGTTGACGAGCATTTCCAAACCTGTTTGCCTCACATCTATGCCGTCGGCGATGTGATTGGAATTCCTTCGCTGGCCAGCGCTGCTTACACACAGGGGCGTGCTGCGGGGATGCATTTGCTGGGACGAGTTGATGGCAATTTGCGACTCAACGACATTCCAACGGGGATCTACACCAGTCCCGAAATCAGCTCGGTCGGTTCGACTGAACGTGAATTGACTGAACGATGCGTTCCGTATGAAGTCGGCCAAGCTCAATTCCGATCGCTGGCTCGTGCTCAGATCACCGGTGAAACCACCGGCATGTTGAAACTGTTGTTTCATCGTGAAACCAAGGAGATCCTCGGCGTGCACTGTTTCGGTGCCAATGCGTCGGAGATCATTCACATTGGCCAAGCGATCATGAATCAACCGGGAAGGCAGAACACGATCGATTACTTCATCGAAACGACGTTCAACTACCCAACGATGGCCGAAGCGTATCGAGTCGCGGCATTGAATGGGCTCAACCGGCTTTTTTGATCATGAGCGAACCTGGCACGGAATCCATACCCGAATCGACTGGCGATCAGCTCGCCCGCAAACGAAATGACTTGGCGGTGATCCGGACGGATCTTGCTAACGAGCGAACGTTGCTGGCGTATCTGCGAACGTCATTGATGATGGTGGGAACCGGGGGAACTCTGATCAAATTCTTCGGCGAGTCTCGCGAATTATTGATTGCCGGTTACGGCGCGATCGGTATCGGCGCGGTCGTGCTGTTGGCAGGGTTCGTTCGTTTTTTCCAAACAATGCGTCGTGTGCGATCGGATTGCCAGTGATCGCGGTCAAACGCCCGCGAACATCAGCGAGTCTTCGATGACCGCTTCGAACTCGGTTTCGGTCAGCTCAAGTAAATCCTTGAGCCGACCGAGCTGTCGGATCTTGGCATCTGAGACATCTTCTTCGCACGACGAGGCCGCCAGGAACATCGCTTGTAGAGCAAGCAAACGCTGTTGCATGTTCCAACGTTTGGAAACGGTCATGACATAGTTGTGCGTTTCGATGCCCGAATGCATGGCGACTGAGCACAGCCGTCCCAATTCTTCTCGAGAGATTGGATTTTCCAGGATCACTCCGCTGATTCGAAGCAGTGACTGGATCTCGGCCTCGGAGATTTCTTCGTCTTCCAGCGTCATCAAAACGCAGGACCGGATCGCTTCGTTGCGAAACTGGTTTTCGCGAACTTGTTCGTGCGTGCGTTGGTCGATGTGCAGAACGCTGAGATCCCAAGGCGATTTGCAGTTGTCGCACTGAATGAACGGTTCGGGGGCACTGATTGGAATGACCGGGATGAAATACAGCGTCAAAAACGTGCGTTTGGAACGCTGGCGGTAACCCTGGATGGATTCGCAGGTGGGACAGTAGAACTCCCCCCGTTCCAGGGTCCGAGTCAACTGCATGGTGCTGATGAAAATCATGTTCTTTCTCGGTCCGTTGTCATCGATGCCGGCTCTTTGGCACTCCTGGCGACAATCGCGAATGGATTGATCTACAGTCGAGATGTCGATCGTGCCGATTACAACGATACCGAAAATACTTTCCTCGTGCTTTCGGACGGTGTCTTCGAACCATATCGCATCGTTGAAACATGTCACTACTTCCCGTCGCAACCAATCGTACGAGCACGCCGCTGCAGAACCAGCGGTTGATGTTCCAGCTCAACAGCGACCAATTGGCGATCCAACGTCAGTACGATCAGCTTAGCACTGGTCGTCGTGTGTTGAGCATTAGCGATGATCCGGCAGCGGCATCGCGAGCGATTGGTCTGCAGCGAGGAGTTTCACGCACCGATCAGTTGGTTCGCAACGCGAGTGCCGCCGAGGCATTTTACCAATCCGCGGACGTGACGCTCAGCAAAGTCGACACCGCGATTATCGAAGCACGTGGTGCTGCGGTGGAGGCCGCGCAAAGCGTTTTGTCCGAGGACCAGCGTGAAGCGTTGGCGATGACGATTCGCCAGCAAATGGAACAAATCGTGAGTGCCGGAAACGGCATGTTCACCGACCACCAACTGCTCGGGGGCGTTCTACAAACCGAGTCGGCGTTGGAACACATCAGCGGCACGGTTCGTTTCAACGGCAACCAAGCCATTGGACAAACCAAGCTCGGCGATGGAACTCGTACAGAGTTCACGGTCACCGCCGCGTCCGCGATCGGGCTTGGTGAACCGTTTATCGAAGGAAGTTCGTTGGGGGCGGCTCTCAACGCGGACACTCGTTTGATCGACATGAAACAGGGCGAAGGCGTGCAAGCCGGCGTGTTGACTGTTTCGGACGGCGACAACTTCGTGGAACTCGATCTGCGACAGGCGGCAACGATTGGTGACGTCGCCGACATCTTGCGTTCCGCGGATCTGGACGGGCGATCGTTGTCAGTGACGTTGGGTGCGGATTCGATCACGGTTCAGTACGCGGACGGTTTGCCGGGAACTCTGGCAATCAAAGACGCCCCCGGCAGTCGTCTGGCATCGGATTTGTTGATTTCCAACCCCGACGGTTTTCGACCTCCTCCGTTGATTGGCGATCGTTTGTCGCCTCAAGTGACCGCGGGGACTCCATTGGCTGACCTCAACAACGGCGCGGGCCTGGATTTGTCCGACGGATTGGTCATCGATCGTGGAACAGAACGTTTCAACATCGATTTTTCGGATGCTGAAACGATTGGCGACGTCGTCATCGCAATCAACCGAAGCGATGCCGAAGTCAGAGCGGTGCTGAACGAAACGCAAGGCAGGATCGAGCTGCACGCGCTGCGTTCGGGAGTTGATTACAGCATTGGCGAGAACGGTGGGACGGCGGCGTCGGAGTTGGGCATTCGGACCGCAACCGAAGACACTTTGATCAGCGATTTGGCTCGCGGACGAGGATTGAACTTCAATCCAGCCGGTCCGGATTTGGTGATTACTCGACCGGATGGTGTCGAGTTGGAGCTGGAGCTGGAAGATGTTGCGACGGTGGGCGACGTCATCAATTTGGTTCGCAATCATCCAGACAATCAAGATACACTTCGCGTTCAAATCACGTTGAATGACGTTGGGAACGGTTTGCGACTGACGGCGCCTCCGGGGGCCGATCCGATTCGAGTCACCCAACCGGGGTTGAGTGATGCGGGTACCTATTTGGGATGGATCCCCGAGGCTGCCACGGCCGCCGAAGGCGAATTGGACGGGAGTTTTGCTGTCCTAAACGGTCGTGATTATCAGCCTCGTGATGCCGGCGGCGCGATCGACACGCTATTGCGGCTCGAGCAAGCGGTTCGTGACGGGGATATCTCGGAGATCGGCCGACTTCAGGCTCGCTTGGATTTAGATCTCGACGACAGCACGCGAACACGCGGACGGGTTGGGGTTTGGCATTCCGCTCTGCAGGACTCACGCACCGCGGTGGAGAACGAAAACGTTTTACTGCAATCGCAATTGTCTGACGCAATGGATGCTGATTTGGCGGTCGTGATCAGTGAACTGCAGGCGCGTCAGGTCGCGTTGGAAGCTTCCATGCGATTCGTTGGGCAAACGTCGGGCATCACTGTTCTGAACTACCTGTAGTCAACTGGCTCCGTTGGAGAGCGGTCGGGGGGTTGATGTCAGGAAATTCCGGTTGTGACGGCTGGAGCGAATTTCCGCTTTTTTTCGATTGTTCAGTGAACTGGCATCGTCAGGTGGTCGATGAAACTATCGACGGAGAACCCGATGGAACCGTTTGGGACAGGACCGGTCCCGAATACCAAAAAATTCGACGAGTGGAATCAAGTCATGCGGATCGACAGTCATCGCTTCGGCACGTTGGAACTCAACGCCGATCAGTTGTTTTTGTTCCCGCAGGGTTTGATCGGAATGGAATCGCTTCATCAGTGGGCGCTCATTCCCGATCCTGACAATGCATCAGTTGCGTGGCTGCAAAGTGCCGCCCGTGGTGATCGGGCATTGGCCGTGATCAGCCCACGGGCGTTCTTCCCTGATTACCGCGTTCACATTGGTCGCCGTGATTTGTCGAGCTTGCACCTGACGTCCGGCTCGGAAGTCTATGTGATGACCACCGTCGCCGGACATGTCGGGAAACTGACGACCAACCTGCGTGCTCCTTTGATGTTGAACTTGGATCGCCGCTTGGGTTGCCAGGTCATCACAAACGACGATCGTCCTATGCGACAGGCATTGCCAACCGTGGCGGCTGAATCGGCCAAGCCACTGCCGACGTCGCAGGTTCGAGCCGCCTGAGCCGACTCGACGCATCACAATATAAAAGCAAATGGCGAGCACTCACTGTGCTCGCCATTTTTCGTTGTCATGCAGTACAGCGATGACCAGGCGGCAAAAGAGTCCGCTCGGGTCGCCCGGGCCGTCTGGAGAGCTCGGAGAACGCGTGGAGTGAACCTGCACCAGTGAATCGGTGTCCGGATCCGGTGTTGGGGATCGGTGGGCGTTGCAAACGGGGTACCAAGTCGAATCGGCACGACCGGCACGTGCCGACCTTCTGACCGATGCGTGAACTATTCCATGCGGTGGGTCGATGAGTGGTGTACGCGAGGCGAAACAACGGGTGTTGTTTCATCAGGTGAACCTCGTCCGAAACTTTGCGATGGAATGCAACAACTCTCGGCAATGGACTGCCGCCGTGAACACATTGAAATTCCTGACGAATTGATTCGAAAGCTCTCCCACTCCGACAACTTAAGCCGAGGACACCATGCTCGTCCTTTCCCGACACCGCGACGAAAGCATCATGATTGGTGACGATGTGGTCGTAACCATCGTTGATATCCGAGGCGACAAAGTGCGTCTGGGGATTGAAGCTCCACAAGCGATTCCAGTGCACCGCCAGGAAGTCTACGACGCGATTCAGCGAGAAAATCGCCGCGCGTCGCAAACAGGTGCAGGAGCCACGAAAGACGTTCGTCCACCTCGCGACTGAACGCCATCAGAAGCGATGTTTCGCGAAAATGCCCGGTGGGTGTTTTCGTCGAACATCAACGAGTCGTTGGATCGTCCGTCGTGGGTGACGGATGAATCCATTGGCGGTCGCCTGATTCAAATCGTTCCTGTTTCCAAATCGGAACGTCTTTTTTCAAGCGATCCATGATGGTGGCAACCGCATCGAGTGAGGCGACTCGGTGAGAACTGCTGCATCCGACGATCACGCTGGCTTGTCCAATCGGGACAACGCCCAGGCGGTGCAAAATCACGACCCGGTGCAAGGTGAAATCCTGCACGGCGTTGTGAGCAAGCTCTTTGAGTTGCTTGACCGCCATTTCGCGATGGGCCGTGTACGAAAGTTCTTTCGTGACGGTCACGCGATCGCCCTGAACCGTTTTGCGGCGAGTCACTCCATGGAACCAAAGCATCGCACCCGCGTCGGGGTGTGCTAGCCATGGTTCTTCGGAGGACGTCGCGGCAACCATGGGTTCCAACGGTTCGTCCGTCAAACAGACGTGAACGGAATCGAATTCTTCGTCGGTGGTGGATTGGGCAGGCACGATCAACCGCCACTGACCGGTGGAATCAAAGCGACTTCCGCACCTGACGGAATCACGTGGTCGGACGACACATATCGCTGGTCGATGGCCAAGCGTGATCTTCGAGCCAATGGTGCCAAAGCCGCATGCTGGTCGGCCAGCTGTTTCATCAACTCGCTGGCAGTGATGTGATCGTGCGATTGGACGATCACGCGATCTGCGCCGTCGGCAGCCTCGCTGGCACCGGCGAACAGCAACACTTCGATCATTCGCGGCTCATTCATGCTTGGACGCTTCCTGGGGTTGAAGTTTTGCCCCGCAAGTTCAACGCTGGCAATCGACCATAGGAATGCGCCAACAGCTTCAGCGGGTGAATGGCTTCGTAATCACCGCCGTGCTCCATCTGCAATTTGCACGCACTGCATTCGGTCGTCGGAGCGCTGGTGGTGGCTTTGCGAACGGTAGAGACCATCGGCCATCCAATCCGCAAACTGTTGCGATAGTTCTTCCGCTGCAGCCCCCAAGTCCCCGCCATTCCGCTGCAACCTTTCGCGACAACGTCCACTTCCAGTTCCGGAATCAAACGCATCAAGTTGGCTGCCGCGGTGTCACTGTGCAGAACCCGACTGTGGCACGGTTGGTGATACAACATTCGATGTCGAACGGGTTCGAACTCCAACGTCAGACGCTTTTCTTGGTGCAATGACCATAGGTAGTGGCAAGCTTCGAAACTGTGTTCGGCGACCAGGTGAGCGTCTTCTGTGTCGAGCAGGTTTGGGTATTCGTGTTTCAAACACAAGGCAGCAGCCGGTTCGGTTGCCAGGACCGTGTAACCTTGCCTGACCGCATCGGCCAACAAGCGAACGTTACGCTTGGCCACTCTGCGTGCGCCCTTCAGGTCGCCCGCGGTGATGCGTCCCATTCCGCTCAAACTTTGTCCAGTCGGAACATAGAACCCAATGCGATTGTGCTGAAGGATTTCGGCCAAAGCACGACCAATTTCCGGATCGTGATAATTCGCGAAATGGTCGACGAAGTAGACGACTTTCAATCCGCCGGCCGGGGAGGCTCGGTCCCATCGTCGCCGTACCGCGTATCGGACGAATGATTCACTGGCCAGCAACGGGATTTCGCGAGAAGCGGACAAGCCGAGGGCTCGTTCGGCAAACCATCGAAGCGATCGTCGTCGAAGCATCCAATTCGAAAGCCAAGCAACACGTGATCCGAGTGCGGCCAACATGTCGATTCGGCCGATCAACCAATCCGACAAAGTCAATCCGTTGGTGGCGACGTACTGAGCTTTGATTTCGCCGACGACTTTTGGAATGTTGACCGAGGCAGGACACTCCACGCGACACGAGTGACAATTGAAGCACAGGTCGGCGACAGCTTTGGCTCTTTCTCCAGTGAGCTCTGAAACGGGCAGTTGTCCGCTCAGGACTCCTCTCAACAAGTTGGCCTTCGCTCGCGGAGAGGCTTCTTCGACGGAAGTGATACGGAACATCGGACACTGCCGTTCATCCGACGCGTCGGCGCGGCAGCGAGCACATCCGTTGCAGGCACGCGTGGTCGTCGTGATTGGGGCTCCGCCCGGCCAATGTTGCAACACTTCCAACTGAGGCGCCGGTTGGTGCGGCATCATGGAAGCGACCCATTTGGTCGGCTGTTGATCGTCCGGCGATTGGTCTTCCGACGAAGCCGCATCCTGAGCTGGCTCCGTTTTGGGCTCATCTGGTGCGATCCCTTTTGCCGCCTTGGCGGGCTGAGAAGCGTTGGGTTCACTGCTTGTGTTTTCCGTTGTCATCGGCAGCGACGACGGGATCACGCTGCGTCCGGAGGCGACGATTTCGATCGTTTGATCCAGCGGTCTCAGATTCTCATCCGGCTTTTGCAGCACGGCACCAAATAGCTTGCCGGGATTGAAACGGTGATAGGGGTCAAACAATCGTTTGACTTGCCCCATCGCTTGCCAAAGTTCGCCCGATTGTTTTGGCATCAAGTAAGAACGGCTGAGCCCGGCGGCGTGTTCCACCCCGATTTGGCCGCCGCGGTCCCACACGACGCTGGCAATTTCTTCGCTGAGTGGACGGATCTTTCGACGGTCGTCTTCCTTCTGCAAATCCAGCATTGGACGAACATGCAATTGACCGTGACCGGCGTGGGCAAAAATGGTCGCGGTGGTTTGATGTCGCTTGAGAACGTTCTGAACGGCGACCACCATTTCGGGCAATTGGTCAGGCGGCGAATGAATGTCTTCGACAAACGGCAAAGGCATCTGTGTGCCACGCACTCGATATTGCCGCGGAATCACTCGTCGAAACAACGTCCAATAAAGATCGCGAATTTCATCCCGAATGGTGTCTTCGGATTGGAACGCGGCATCGTGACCACTGGAAATCGATTGTCGCAAAATCGCAAGTCGATCATAAAGGTCCCCAAGTGATTCCCCTTGGATCTCAACGAGCATTGCTGCTTCAGCTTCGCGAGGCACCAAATCCGCAAAACGCTTTTCGCCTTCGCGTGCGATTTGAAGGAGGCGGCGGTCCATCACATCACATGCGATTGGGCCGTGCTCGAGCGCCGACACGGCGGCACGCGTGGCCGAATCGAGTCGGTGGAAGAAGAACAACACCACGCCGCGGTGCGCCGGGGTCGCTTCGGTGCGAACCGTGGCATCCACCATCAGGCCCAAGGTGCCTTGAGAGCCACTGAAGAATTTCGCCAGGTCGACTCTGTTGTTGGAATCGTAAAGATCGTCGAGTCGATATCCACCGCTGGCGGGCGATGCAAATGCCGTTGAGTCGATGTGGTAGTTGAATCGGTTGCGGATCTCGACCAGACCACGGGAGACTCGATTGACGAATCCCGCTTCACCGGATCGATCCAGCAGTGACGCGTTTGGGTCTCGAATCGGATCGTGATTTCCACCCTCGGTAAGCGTTTCATCATCGCTCGCCGGAACCGGGGCGTGCTGCGAAAGTTCGACCAACCGTCCATCCGCGGCGATCATCCGCAATGACAAAACGGTGTCGCGAGCCGAGCCGCTGCGCAGGTAGTGACTGCCCGAGGCATTGGTTGCGATGACGCCGCCCATCGTGGTGATCGATCGCGTGGCGGGATCAGGACCGAACCATCGCCGATGCCCTTTGAGGAATCGATTGACGCTCGACAGCGTCGCACCACTTTGAACGGTCACCTGCATCCCATCGTCCGACGGAGAGATCCGCTTCATGTGAGCGGACATGTCGACAACGATTCCGGGACCGACCGATTCTCCGGAGACGCCGCTACCGCTGCCGCGTGGATGAATCGGCAAGTCGTTTTCGCAAGCGTACTGAACCGTTGCGGAGACGTCGGCGACCGAGCGGGGACGCACGACAGCAAGCGGCCGAATTTGGTAGATGCTGGCGTCGGATGCGTACAGTTGCGTCGACACTGCGTCGCACAATACGTCGCCGGATACCAATCCGCGGAGGTCGTCGTGAAGTCGCTGGCTGTCAATGTCTCGTTGCATTGTCCCATTACGACGCCCCGTGACCGGTTCCGTCAAGATGACAGATTCAGTCGCGGCGCATTTCCGACCAGATCCAGTGGATTCCGATGGCCGCCAGTCCACCGATTCCGGCTAGGCATAGATCCTTTTGAGCGTCCCAAAGGTCGCCCTGTTGGCCGTTGTAGGCCTCCGCTTGATCAGGCGAGAACAGCATCGCGATCTGCCATTCCAAGACTTCGTAGGCGGCTCCCACGGCCATCACAACGCACAGTGACAAAAACCAACCCCAGCGTTTGGGCAGTGAAACTTTGGGATGCGATGCATCCCAGGTTTGCTTCAGCCAATCAAATGCAACCGGGACGCCAAAGCATCCCGACGCAAAATGGACCAGCCGATCGTAGTGGTTGCGTTGCCAATCGAATTGCTTCGACAAAGAGGACCCGGTCAGGGATTCCCACCAAGCGTCATAGGGCACGTTGGAGTAGATCCAACGGGCACCGATGATGTGCAGGGCGATGAACGAGATCGCACAACTGAACGCGATTGGCGACAATCGGGCGTTGCCGGTCGACCACAGCAAACCCAAAAGCATCAACACCGTCGGAGTGTGCTGTAGCCACTGCTCTGCTGGATAGAGCGCATTGCGAAGCGACAAAACCATCAGCAGGAAGGTTGTAAGCAGAACGATCTTCTGGCGGTCAACCAATGGAGCGATCAGTCTTCATTGGTTTCTTCATCCGCTGCTTTCAATTCCTCGTCAGCGTCGGAAGCTTCGCCGGTCAGTTCTCGCAAGTACGCTTTGAGGTTGTCCTTCTCGCCATCTGGCGCTGTTTCGATTGCGCGACGTTGCCACTCGATTGCGGCGTCTTTGTCATTCGCTAATGCTTTCAAATGAGCAACCGTGTCATAAGCCGGCCACAACGCTTCGTTTGACTCGTTTTCTTCCGAAGCCAATGCGGACTCCAGAGCATTCGTCGTGGTCACCAGGATCTCGTCGCTGTTGTCCCATCCCGACTCGATGGCTTCGTAGACTTCCCAAGCCCAGCGATTGATGGCAACAACATCATCTGGATTGGATTCGATCTTCTCTTCGATCAATTCCAATGCGATCTCGTTTTGTTGGGTTGCAAGTGCCGTTGGGAACCAAATCGACTTGAGTGCCGTTTCGTACCGGGTGCCTTGAAACAGGTCAGAGTGTTCTTGCAGCAGTCGCAACGTGGTTTCGTGATGTTTCGTGCGATACGCCAGGAGGATTTCACGCAGCGCCAGATCAACTTTTTGCTTGCGTTCGAATTCCTCTTTGGCCGGGCCTCGATCCCATTCGTCGTTGACCACCGCTTCCAAAGGTTCGTCCATCGACATTGGGTGTCCAATCCACTCCACGTATCCGTCCTTGCCGACGATGAACGCGGTGGGGATGCCGTTCTGAGCGGCGGCCCTCATGTAGTCTTCGTAGACCGATTCGTCCGGATCGGTGGTCAGGCTGTAAGCCGAGGTCAATTCGCCGAAGGTGATCGGCTTGGCTTCTTCTTGCACTTCTTCGTCAGTCGACGCTTCTTCATCAGATTCACCCACCTCTTCGTCAGCTTCTTCTTTGGGTTCTGGATGGCCGAGAATTTTTGGGCTGACGGGGCGTTCAAGAAAACTGGTGACGGTTTCTAAATCTTCATTGCTGATGCTCACCACACGAACACCTTCGTCTTCGTATTTGCTTTGCAGTTCGGCCAGGTGAGGCATGCTGTAGAGGCACGGTCCGCACCATGTTGCCCAAAATTCAACCACATAGACCTTGCCTGGTTCGAATTTTGACATTGGCGAAGGCGAGTCACCAACCCAGTGTTCAATATCGAGGGAAGGAGCCAACGAACCAATGGAAAGCACTTTTGCTTTCTCATCTTCAGCGGGTTCGGCGTCGGGGGCCGCCGTTTCGTCCGCTTCCGGACTGGTCTTTGCGGCAGTGATTTTCTTGGCCTCGACGGACGGCGAAGTTGTCCGATCGTCCCCCTTGGCAATCCCACCGGTACCAATCACAAAACAGCAAACAAACACACGAGCGGTCGAAAAGATTTTCACGACGAACTTCCTCGTTGGGCAAATCGAATGGAGAGTCACGGGATGACTCCTTCACGATAACAAACTGCCGCCTTCCTCATTCGCTCAAAGATTCGAAAAAATGTCCGATAACAATCTGAGGCGGTCTGATCTACTAGAGACCGCGGTCAAAGCTGCTAAGACCGGCGGCGAAATTTTGCGTCGCTATTTCGAGAATGGCGTGACTATGCGGGACAAATCCACCGATGGTGGGAAAACCTACGACCTGGTCAGCGACGCTGATTTGGAAAGTGAACAGGCGGTCGCTGCGATCATCCGAGAGTCCTACCCCGAGCACGAACTATTGGGCGAAGAGGATCTCAAAGGCGGCGATGCCAAAGCCAAACACTTGTGGGTGATCGACCCGCTCGATGGCACCAACAACTTTGCACATCACCTGCCGCACTTCGCGGTTTCGATCGCGTATTACGAATCAGGCGTTCCAATCGTCGGTGCGGTCTACAACCCAATTCGCGAAGATTTGTTTACCGCGGTTCAAGGGCAAGGTGCCTTTGAAAATGGAAACCAAGTTCGCGTGAGCGAATCAAGTTCGCTCAATCAGTCCATGATCGGCTGCGGTTTCTATTACGACCGTGGCGACATGATGCGAGCCACATTGGGGGCGATCGCGGAATGCTTCGAGAATGATATTCACGGTATCCGCCGGTTCGGCACCGCGTCACTGGATCTATGCCAGGTTGGCTGCGGCGGTTTCGATGCATTCTTCGAATACAAACTGTCGCCGTGGGACTTTGCCGCTGGTGCACTCTTCATCACCGAAGCCGGTGGAAAGATCACCACCGCAACCGGCGACACGCTGCCGTTGGAAACAACCAGCGTGTTGGCCAGCAACGGAAAAATTCACGCAGCGGTGCAAGATATCACCACCCGACATGCGTTGCCAAAGTGACTTGGTCTGGTCGGCTGCAACGTCGACATTCTTGATGTCTTGGTCGCTCAGTCGATCCAGCGTTTCATGAGATCGCCGTACGCATCGATGCGGCGGTCTCGCAGGAATGGCCAGTGCGTGCGAACGACATCGATGTCCGCAAACTGGCAATCGGCGGAAACGATTTGATCGCTTGAGCAATCGCCTTGCGAGAGAATTTCTCCCCGCGGGGAAGCGATGAAGGATGATCCCCAAAACTCGACGCGGCCTTCGATTCCGACTCGGTTGGGGGCTCCCAAATAAATTCCGTTGGCAATCGCATGGGCCCGCATTGCTGTCATCCACGCATCACGCTGGCCTTCGCCGAACTCCTCTTTCTCTTCATCGATCCAGCCAATCGCGGTTGGGTAGAGCAAGATTTCGGCGCCCGCGAGGGCAAACAGGCGAGCCGCTTCTGGAAACCACTGATCCCAGCAGATTCCCACGCCCAATTTGGCGAAGCGGGTCGGAATGACTTTGAATCCCAAGTCGCCGGGTATGAAATAGAACTTCTCGTAGTACAACGGGTCGTCAGGAATGTGCATCTTTCGATACACGCCCGCGATGCTTCCATCCGCGTCGATGACCACGGCACTGTTGTGATACACGCCTGGTGCTCTGCGTTCGAACAATGGGGCAACGATCACCACGCCCAATCGTTCCGCCACCGGTTGCAGGGCTTCGGTTGTCGGTCCCGGAATTGATTCAGCCAAATCAAAGTTGTCGTGGTCTTCGCTTTGGCACGGGTAACATGTGGCAAACAGTTCTTGCAAGCAGATGACCTGGGCACCTTCGGCGGCAGCCTTTTCAATCCATCCAATTGATGCATCGATCGACTTGTCTTTCGACCCCGCATCACGCATTTGAATCAACGACAATTTGACCGAAGAACTCATGGCAAGTCTCTATTTCGTTACGGGAACCGATACCGAGGTTGGCAAAACGTACTGCACCGCGAAAACGGTTGAGCGGTTGCGGGAATGCGGGCAACGCGTCGGGGTTTACAAACCGGTGGCCAGCGGTTGCGAGTTGCGCGCCGATGGCCAGCGGTATAGTGTCGATGCGACAACGCTATGGCAAGCGGCAGGACGCCCCAAAAACATTGATGCGGTTTGCCCGCAGCGTTTCATCGCTGCCGTGTCGCCGCCGCGTTCGGCCGCGAAAGAAGGAGCTCAGGTTGATACGCGGCGATTGCGAGATGGTTTGGCGGTTTGGTGCGACGGCGAATTCGACGTTGTCATGATTGAGGGCGCCGGCGGCTTGTTCAGTCCCATCAGCGACGATTGGTTGAACGTTGATTTGGCAACCGAGATGAAGCGGTGGAGCGATCAGAACGGTCATTCGTTTGAGCTGCTATTAGTGGCACCGGACCGACTGGGAGTCTTGCATCACGTGATCTCGACCTCGCGAGCGGCAGAAGCCGCTGGGATACCGATCACCGGATTGATTCTGAATCGAATGGATGACTCCGCGGACGATTCCACGCAAACAAATGCGGATGATTTGCGCCGATGGTGCGGGATACCGATGATCGCATCGGTGCAGCAAGCGGATGGCCCGTTGGTCGTTATTTCCGGGGCGAACGATGGAAAATCGCCCGAGGAAACGTCTCGTGAAACAGCGGGTGGTGTGAATTTTTTGAATCAAACGACAATTCGGCGTTGACACTCATTTGTCGTCGGTGGTACCCCACTTCCAACGGCAAAGACATTCCCACCGCCGTCCCACCTTCGCCCATCCAAAAGATGAGCTTTACCATCCAGACATAAGTTTCGTTGACAAGGAATCGTTTGCGGGAATGATTTCTTCGTCCGATCACTCGGGCGGAAGCATTTTTACTCGCTGCGACGGTTACTGGGTCAATCGTCTCAGCGTTTTGCTTCTCGACGAAACTTAGCTGCGCACCGGAGCGTCGTTCATCGACGCTCCGGTGCCAGGATACAAATCTTCCTCATGTCATCGAACGAACTGCCAGACGACGACCGAGAGGAAGAAAAAGATTCGCCGGAAGAAGAATCCGCCTCCGCCTCTGCCGCGGACCCGGACGAATCCAACGCTGAATCGCAGCCTGATAGCGATGAAGATGAATTGGGCGATGTCGTCGAGACGGACGACGAAGAACAACCGCCCGTGCGAGTCAGCCTGAAGGAAAGGCTGATCGCACTCTGCACGCCCACAAAACTCGGGGTGAGTATCGCGGTCGTTGCAATCATTGGGCTAGCGTGGTGGGCCACTCGGCCAATCGAACCGGTCAAACCTCCGGAAAAGCCACCCGAGCCGGAAGAACTCTACGCCCAGCAAATCGAGCAGGTTCTTAGCGGTGCGTCGACTCAGTTGCACACGACCACCTATGAAATCGACAATGAAAAGCTGCTGTTGATTCCGTTGGAAGAACTGGAAAAAGCAGCTGAACAGCGGCGGCTGAACTTGCTCGCCGATGAACAAGCCTCGGATGACGATTCGGCGACGGATGAGTCTTCCTCCGACTCGGCTCCATTGCCGCCCGGCAGTTCGCTTTCTTCCTCGGAAGAGGAGTCTGACGAACCTCAGGTGTCGGAACTTCCCAAGCTGGACACGGTGTTGATTGATGAAGGCGTGATCACAGACGAAGGCATGGCCACGATTGCGAAAATTCCGGAGCTCCGGCACTTGCGATTGCGACTTTCGCCGATCACCGACGAAGGTTTGAAACCATTGCTCGAGCGAAAATCAATTTGGTTCTTGAACCTGCCGCACAGCAGATTGACCGAAAAAGGAATTCGTTCGCTCTCGGCACTGCCAAAGCTGCGCCAGCTTCGAGTCGGATCGACCTTGTTGGGAAACGATATTGGTCGCGCGTTGCTGGAAGTGAAATCGTTGCGAGGGTTGCACCTGATTGGTGTGCCGCTTTCAGATGAAGGTCTGAAGGTGATCGTCCAGCTTCCGCACTTGGAATCTTTGTATTTGGACGACGCCGCGATTACAGAGTCGGGTTGGGATTGGTTGTTTCAAAACCATCCTCAACTACACGTGCACATCAACCAACGTCACCACGACCGCGACCCGCAGCATCACAAGCACGAGTAGGGACCAAAGTCCACCATTTCGGTACGCGTCGTACCGAAGTTCACTCGTCAGGCTGGTTGGAGCCTTCGCACTCAACAAATTCGAGTGGTTGTTGCTCGGTGGTGTCCGCGACGCGAATCGCTAGTTCACCGCGAAGGATCTTTCTAAATGCGGTGCCTACGATGTCACCACGCCATCCCTTTAGCAGCGATGGTGTGGGTGTCCCGCGACGAGGATCCAATTCGTAGGACAACAGTTCTTTGACGTCATCGGAGTTGCCAACAATCGCGGGTGCGAGTTTTTGCTGGCGGCTGATGCAAGCGATCGAGGTCGAGAGGAATTGGCTCAGCATTGGCGAAGCACTTCGTGAGCGTCCACGCGTTCGTCGCGGCAGGTGTTCGTCGGGGACATCCAAAGCAGCCGCGATGGCGGCCCCGATTTCGTCGTACTGATCGTTGTACCCACGACGTTCCATGCCACGAATGTTGCGGATCTTCTTGGTGTCGGGGGAACCCTTTTTCGCGAGTTCCACCATCAAGTCATCTCGCATCACCCGGCGAGGCAAGCGGTTCTTCGTGCGAGCGATTTCTTCGCGCCAACGCCAAAGGTGTCGGATGATCTCAAGTTGACGTGGTTTCAAACCGGAGCTGCCGCTGACACGCTGCCAGTTCTCACTTTCTTCAGCGTCGATGACTTTCTTTTGCAGCCGATCGGTTTCTTCGTTCAACCACGAAACGCGATCGAGACCTTTGACATCCGCAATTAGCTTGGAGTGCATTTCCGCAAGCGTTGTCACGTCGTGCAATGCGTAAGTCAGCTGGTCCTTTGTCAGCGGCCGATGTCGCCAATTGGTTCGCGTTTCGCCTTTGGGAAGGGTTTGCCCCACCAATTTTTGAACCAGTGTCGCCAGCGAGGCGGGGTATTCGATCCCGACAAATCCGGCGGCCAACTGAGTGTCGAACAGTCCGGCGATCGGTCGGCCCGAATAACGGTACGCGAATCGAATTTCTTCGCGAGCCGCATGAGCGATCACGACTCGGCTGCCGGGTTCGATCTGGTCGTCCGTCAGGATGTCCCAGAATGGCTTTGTGTCGCCAACGGTGTAAGGATCGATCACCGCCAAATGTTTGCCCGCAGCGACCTGGACCAAGCACAATTCGGGGCGGTAGCAGTCCTCAGAAACGAATTCTGTGTCAAAACCGATCACGGGTTCGTCCGCAATGGCATCGCAAAATTCAGCGAACTGCGAAGGCGTCTCGATGGAGTCGTAATTCACCGCGGCAAATCCGGTGTCTTGTTGGGCGACATTGATTTCACGTAAGTTGCGTTCCTGAAACGGTGTTTAGGAACATTTGAGAAACAAGTGTCGGGCATCTTTTTCCGGAGCGGCCTGCTGCGTGCTTCGCACAAAAGGTACCTGACACTTGTTTCTTGCTCATTGCTTAGACGAAGACTGTAGCTTGCCAGCCGCTTCGGGTCGATCGGATGTAGTGGTAGCTCGGATCAGAATGCCCCGAAGGAACCGAAGTGGAATCGACTTCCCCCCGCCAACGATTGGTGCTCGCAACAAGCGAAACTCGTCCTTCTTCTTTGCGGGAGGCAAGCGGGGACGCCGCTGAATTGCTAGTCAGTGTTCGGGATCTGGGGGAGGCCCGGGTGGCCGTCTCCGGGGGCGTCAATATTCTCGACTTCAAAGAGCCTTCGCGTGGAGCTTTGGCCGCATGCGATCCAAGTGTATGGAAGTCAGCCGTCAGTGAATTTGTCGGTGAAGCACCAGCGGATCGCACTGTCCGTTTGTCAGCGGCGCTGGGTGAGTCCGACACGGGAGCCAAATTGTCCGCACACGTTCCATCCGAGTTCTCTTTTGCAAAGGTCGGTCCGAGCGGTTGCTCAACCGCACCGAAACTGACTGGGCTTTGGGAGTCGATCCGACTGCCACAACCAGTCGAATTGGTGCCGGTCGCGTACGCGGATCACATTGCCGCTGGGGCGATGTCCGCCGAAGGAGTGCTCAACGCCGTGATCCAAACAGGGCGTCATCGATTGTTGATCGATACGTTCGGAAAAGACGGGCGAACGCTAACGGATCATATGTCGATTGATCGGCTGAGATCACTTCTTTGCGTAGCGATTGAGCACAGCGTTTGGATCGCTCTGGCGGGATCATTGCGGTTGCGAGAGATGCGTTCGCTCGGGACTGCCGGCGTGCGTCCGAATTGCTGGGGCGTTCGTGGGGATGTCTGCGACCAGCGCGATCGGACCGGGCAGATGGACTTGCGCAAGGTCACCGCATGGAGAAGGGCGATCGGATCTCCGGCGAACTGAGGTCGTTTGTATTTGCCAGTGGCGCATGAAAAAACGCCCAGTCGCGAATGACGACCAGGCGTTGATGCGATTGGAAAAGGGATTTGGAATCAGTCCTTGTCTTTTTCCTGCTTTTCTTCCGTTTCAGCGCCCTTCGGCGTGTTGTCATCGTACTTGGCCGCTGGGATCGCGTCGTGATCCTTGGTTGGCAGCACTTCGTGATCGATGGCGAACTCTTCGTTCTTTTCTTCGGCTTCTTTTTCGACAGGTTCTTCGGTAACCGTTGCCGCTTCGGAGATCAGTTCAATGACCTTGCGTTCGACGATTTGGTTGCGAAGAGCGTCCATTTGACCGGTCTTTTCCAGACGAGCACGCACGCGACGTGGTGACGAATCGCTTTGCTCAGCGATCAACTGGATTTCAGTTTCGTATTCTTGAGGTTCCGCGTCGATTTTCTCTTCGTCGGCGATTTGCTCAAGGATGAAGTGTTCACGCAGCGAAGACTCGGTGCCTTGTTGCATGTTCTGCTTGCTGGCGTTGACGAAGCGACGAATCATGTCGTCGTCGAAGCCACTGCGACGGAACTCGAGAACCTTGCGGTCGAGTTCTCGTTTCATTTGGCGGCGAACCAAGGTTGGTGGCAATTCGAAATCTGCTGAAGCCAGCAGTTTTTCGATGATGCTGCCACGCATCGCTTGCTCGGTGCGGAAGTTGGCTTGTCGTTCCAATGAACCACGAACGAATTCGCGGAGTTCATCTTCGGTTTCGAACTCACCCAATTCGTCGAGGAATTCGGAGGTCAGTTCAGGAAGTTGCTCTTTCAAGACTTCGACGACCGTGAAGGTGGCGTCGATTTCTTTGCCTTGCATTTCTTCGTTGGCGTGACCTTCACCAAGTTTGACCTTGCCGGTCACAACGTCGCCTTCTTTGCAATCCTTCATCAGTTCGCCGAAGTTTTCGCAAACTGCATCGGAGAGGCTGAGGCGATTGGCCAACGTGACGCGTTCTTCATCCATCTCGGAGATGGTTTTGTCGCCGTCGACGAATTTCGCGGTGATCAACAAGCGATCGCCGAGTTCGGCTGGGGCGTCGCTGGCTTCCAAGGAAGCGTAACGCGAGAGGACTCGTTGAAGAGCTGCGTCGACGTCTTCTTCGGAAGTCGTTTCGACGGGCTTCTTCAGTTCCAGCTTCTTCCAGTCTGGAGTTTCGAATTCAGGTCGCACTTCGATGCTGAACTGATATTTGAATTCACCTTTTTCAGGCAATTCGATCGACTCGTAATCGAAGTCGGGTTCACCGATCGCTGAGAACTCAGCGTCTTCGGTGACTTTGGCCAAGCTGTCCATCAACAGCGAGCCTTTGACTCGATCTTCGATGCGATCTTTGAATTGTTTTTCAACCAACTTGCGTGGCGCGCGGCCGGCACGGAACCCGGGAACCTGAGCTTCCGGAACGAGTTCGTCGTACGCGTCCTTCATGTAGCGATCCACTTCGCCACGAGGGATGGTGACAACAACCTCCCGCAAACAGGCATGAGGTTTTGAAACCTCCATGTTCAACTGCAGCGGGTCTTTGACGGGAGCAGCCGCGTCTTCGGCGGGCGTTGAATCGGTGTCGAAAGACGTGGACATCCTGATTTTGAACCTTGTGTTAGAAAAACGAATCGATCGAACCGGAACTGGCTCTCGATTACTTCGGGAAGCGAAATCGAATAGGCCGGGGTGATCGGACGCTTCGACCGGGGGGCCACCTGCTTCAGGGGCCATTTCATGCAGCGGCAAAGTGTAGTGTTTTCCGGCGATGATCGACAAGCGGTTAAAAAACCTTTCAAGTCGACTTGCGACAAATCCGATGGTTCCTATACTGTGCCCCACACAACTGAAACGCGGCTGTAGCTCAGTTGGCAGAGCATCACGTTGCCAACGTGATTGTCGTCGGTTCGAATCCGATCAGCCGCTCTTCAAGACCACGCCCGGACATCACGGGCGTGGTTTTTTTATGCCCATTGGGGCGGATCCTCGTTTGCGAGTTGCCGTTGATGCGGAATGGCTGGTACGCTTCCGCGTTCATTCGAATGACCCACGTCAGTTTTCTTTAGCCTCTTCGCCGAGACGAACGTGCCCCACGCCCAGATTGGTCCCATCTCGGTGCATCTTCCGGAACATGTGGAAGACAATGCGACGCTGAAGGAACAGTTCCCCTCGTGGGATCTCGACTTGATCTCGGAGAAAACGGGGATCCACCAGCGGCACATTGCAAAGCCCGACGAGACGGCGGCGGATCTGGCCGTCCAGGCGTGCGAGCAATTGTTCGAACGCGAAAATTTGGATCGGTCGTCGATTGATTTCGTGTTGCTGTGCACCCAGACGCCGGATTATCCGCTGCCGACGACTGCGTGCCTGCTGCAGGATCGGCTGGGCCTGCGAACCCAGTGTGGCGCGATCGATTTCAATCTCGGCTGCAGCGGGTTTGTGTACGGCACCGCCATGGCCGACGGATTGATCCGAACCGGCGTTGCCAAAAAAGTGCTGCTGGTGACGGCGGAAACGTACAGCAAATACATCGATGAGAATGATCGCAGCCTGCGGACCATTTTTGGGGACGCCGCCGCGGCGACTTTGATTACCTCCGCCGACCAGCCCTCTTTGTGGGGATATCAGTTCGGCAGCGACGGCAGTGGCGCGGACATGTTGATCGTGGGCAACGGCGGAAGCCGACCAGCCGAAGACGCGATTCCGCCCCGTCACCGAAAGCGTTGGAAGAGTCGTCTGTATATGGATGGCCCCAGCCTGATCAACTTCACGGTCGAAGCGATCCCAAGGTTGGTGGACGAGATTCTGACGGAAAACGGATTGTCGGACGACGAAATCGGCCACTACTTGTTCCATCAGGCCACCTGGAAAATGTTGGACCAACTTCGCAAGCGAATGGACATCTCGCCAGAGAGACTGCCGGTCGATTTGGCGGATGTTGGGAATACGGTATCTTGCACGTTGCCAATTCTGATCGACCGAATGCGACAACGTGACGAGCTGGTTCGAGATGCAACCAATGTCCTGGTTGGTTTTGGCGTCGGGCTGTCTTGGGGCGGATGTCTTTGGCGGGATCAGTACCGAGACCAGTCCTGAAATTAGCAATCAGCGGGAGTAGAAGAATCAGGTACCTTTTGTGCGAAGCACCCAGTGGGCCGTTCCGGCCGAAGGCACATGCATCTTCTTTTATTCAACCGTTCCTTATCCACGCAGTTGCCGGTCCTTGATCCGGGCTTGAGATGAAAACGTCCCAGAATTGCACCGGTTGTTTCCTGATCGCTTCGCCGTATTTGCATGACGGCAATTTTTTCCGGTCCGTCGTGCTGATCATTCGGCACACCGACGAAGGTGCTTTTGGCGTGGTGATCAACCGCGCCGGACCTCAGCGTTTTGGTGATGTCATCGCGATGAGCGATCCGTCGTGGCAGGCGTCCAGCGGTCCGGACATGAGTGCATTGCTGGCTTCCCAGGCTGATTCGGCATCCGGGAGTGACCCCAGCGATCCGGACAAAACAAACGAGTCTCTGCAGATTCACCCCGACCAAATTTATCTCGGCGGTCCGGTCAACGGACCCGTTTTGGCTCTTCACAACATCGCGGGTATCGGCGATCCCTGTGGGACGGACGTCGGCGAGGGGGCCGAAAATGATCCCGCAGGATCCAAGACCCAACTGCACGATCATCCAGCCGAACCGTGGGGTTCGATGTCGATCCAATGGGCCGACGTTCCCGCTTGGGTGACCTCGGATGAAGACCACCTGCGATTGCTGGCTCGACGAGACGACGCCAAATTGCGTTACGTCGTTGGCTATTCCGGATGGGGGCCAATGCAATTGGAGAGCGAATTGGAAGACGGTGGTTGGCTGGTCACTCCCGCCGACACGGAATCGATCTTTGGTCCTTGCGAAGAAGTGTGGGAAAAATTGGTGCGTCGTTGTGGTCAAGCGATCATGAAAGATTTGACGCCGGACGTTCCTTTCCCTTCTGAGCAACAGGGTTTCGACCCGGGTGTGAATTGAATGGCTCGGCATGTGATCGGCGACGTCCACGGTTGCGCCAAAGCACTCCGGTCCATGATCCAGGAGCTCGCGCCGACCGCCGATGATGAGCTGATTTTTCTGGGCGACTACATCGACCGAGGCCCCGATTCTCGCGATGTCATCGATCAATTGATCCAGTTGCAGTCGAAGTGCAAAGTGATTCCCCTGCGCGGTAACCATGAATGGATGCTGCAAAGCGTGGTTTCCCGAGGGTTGGACGATGCGATGTGGCTTCGCAGCGGCGGCAAGGCAACGGTGACCAGCTACGGTGGTTCTGCCCAAAAGATTCCCAAGGATCACCTAGCGTTTTTCGAGTCGCTGCTTCCCAGTTATGAGACGGAACAAGAGATTTTCGTGCACGCGATGTACGACCCGAGTTGCGACGTCGAGTCACAGAGCGATGAGTTGACCTACTGGACGCATTTGCCAGCGAGTCTGCCCGCACCGCATCACAGCGGGAAACGCGTTTTCGTCGGGCATACGCCCCAGCCGACCGGTGAAGTTTTGCGGCACACGCACCTGGTTTGCATGGACACGTATTGTTTCGGCGGCGGGTTTCTTTCCGCGATGGACCTGGAATCTGAGACTGTCCTGCAAGTCGATCGACACGGGCACATTCGTCGAGTCCCCGTCGAGCGATTCGCGATGTTGATGAAAGGCTGCGTCCAGTGGTTCCGATCGCGGAAATCCTGATTCACGGCTTGTTATACTGATTCGACAGCACCATTTTGAACGAGCCCGATGCAGATGGCCGCTTGTTCGGGTCTCGGATGAGGGGCGTTTTCGATGGTGTCGTATCGCCCCGACGAGCATGTGTCCGTCAGATGGTCATGCTTTTCGTTGTTGCCACGTCCCCGGAATACGAGACTAACCCGCTTTGACTTCATCGAACGAAATGACGATCCCAAAGCAGCGGCGGCAGCATGGTTTTTACCGAATCGCGGCGGTATCGCCGAAAGTCGTTGTGGCCGATCCCGCGGCAAATGCGGCGGAGACCATCGCCACGATGGACGCTGTTGTTCAGCAATCCAATCCTGACTTGATACTGTTCCCGGAACTTGGGCTGTCCGCTTACACGTGCGGCGATTTGTTCGCGACGCAAACGCTGTTGGACGCGAGTCTGGGTGCACTTCGGGCGATCGCGACGCATTCCTATTCTTGCGACGCCGCGATCGTCGTTGGTTTGCCGCTGCGTGTGGGAACCAGCGTCATGAATGTTGCCGCTTTGGTTCGCGGTGGGTTTATTCGCGGATTGGTGCCCAAAACGTTCTTGCCAAACTATCGCGAATTTTATGAGGCGAGGCATTTCCAAGCGGCTTCGGCCAACGATCCCGCGACCGTTCGGATTGATGGAAATGACGTTCCCTTTGGCACTGATTTGCTGTTTCAAGACGATGCGGCGACGCTTGGGGTGGAAATCTGCGAAGACCTTTGGGTGCCAGTTCCACCAAGTAGTTATGCGGCACTCGCTGGTGCAAACGTGATCGCCAATTTGTCGGCCAGTAACGAATTGATTGGTAAGGCTCAGTGGCGTCGAGATTTGGTTGTCAGTCAATCGGGGCGATTGATCTCAGCCTACGCCTACTCTTCGGCGGGTGGTGGTGAATCGACGAGTGACCTGGTCTTTGGTGGACATTGTTTGATCGCCGAAAACGGTGCTTTGATCGGGGAGTCTCGACGGATCGGCGATACCGATGACGAAGACTTGCCAGTTCAGACACAGTTGATTCGGGACGTCGATTTGCAACGGCTTGATCACGATCGACGCGTGGTTGGCTCGTTCGATGATTTTCAATCTTCGTTGCCTCGACCCTATCGAACGGTGGATGTTGCCTGGTCTGGTTCGGGTAAGAAGCAGGGACCGTCAGTGACTTCATCGCAAAGCGGAAAGGGTAACGAACGAGGTGATAAGGAGCACGACCAGGCAGATGCGAATCGGCTGCTCCGACGAGTGGATCCGCATCCTTTTGTGCCGGACGATTTGTCCAAACGAGAGGAACGGTGTGGAGAAATTTTGGCGATTCAAACCGCTGGGTTGGTCAAACGGTTGCAGCAATTGCCCGCGGATCTACCGTTGACGATTGGAATCTCCGGTGGGCTCGATAGCACATTGGCGTTGCTGGTTGCCGTTTCGGCGGTGGATCAACTGAAGCGAGATCGAAAGGTGATCGATGCGATCATCATGCCTGGATTCGGCACGACCCAGCACACCAATGACAGCGCGACGCAATTGGTCGAAGGGCTGGGCGTGACGTCGGAAAGCATCGATATCCGCCCGCTCGCATTGCGAACGTTTCTGGATATTGGGCATTCGCCTTTGGGGTTGGAGATCGATGCATCGACCGAAATTGACGACCTGCAATCGCGACTTCAGAAAGTCGATGCCAACGCGACCGACTTGAAATTCGAGAACGTCCAGGCGCGTCTGCGAACGATGTTGCTGATGAGTCGCGGGTTTGTGCTTGGAACGGGGGACCTGTCCGAGCAGGCTTTGGGATGGAGCACTTACAACGGCGATCACATGTCCATGTACAACGTGAACGCTTCGGTTCCGAAGACGTTGGTTCGTTACTTGGTGCA
Source organism: Rhodopirellula sp. UBA1907 (assembly GCF_002337565.1). Classification (NCBI taxonomy): domain Bacteria; kingdom Pseudomonadati; phylum Planctomycetota; class Planctomycetia; order Pirellulales; family Pirellulaceae; genus Rhodopirellula; species Rhodopirellula sp. UBA1907. Next base: position 186,395 of record NZ_DDGH01000048.1, read on the forward strand.
GTACGCCGCCGACCATCGGTATCGTTCGACCTTGCACGAAACGTTGCATCGAATCGCCGACACGCCGATCTCGCCCGAGCTTTTGCCGCCCACCGAAGATGGTGAGATTCGGCAGAACACTGAGGCCTCGATCGGCCCGTACGAACTGCACGATTTCTTTCTCTATCACTTCGTTCGCGGTGGCTGTGACGTTGCGAAAATGTGTTTTTTGGCGGGGCAGACGGAATTCGATTTGCCGCATTCCGCCGAGGTGATCGAGACGACGGCCAAAACGTTTGTTCGGCGATTCTTCCAAAATCAATTCAAACGCAATTGTGTCCCGGACGGCCCGAAGATCGGATCGGTCAGCTTGTCGCCTCGCGGTGATTGGCGGATGCCGGCCGATGCGTCGAGCGCCGCGTTTCGTGATTGAACTTCGTTGCCACCCATTCGCGTCGAAGCGATGGCGTGCACAATATGGGCCACCGGTTTGGCAGCAAGTTGCCATGCCAGCGAATCCATTTCTGTTCCTTGAGACCATGATCCATGTCAAACGATTCTGCCTTGCCACTTGAAATCACGGTTGCTGATTTGGACGCGATGCGAACCCGCGGCGACGAGTTCGTTTTGTTGGATGTGCGCGAAACTGCCGAGTATGAAACGGCTCGTATCGAGGGTTCGAAACTGTTGCCGATGAGCGAGATTCAGCAACGTTTGTCAGAACTCGACGAACATCGCGAAGATCACATTGTTGTTCAGTGTCACCACGGTGGACGCAGCATGCAGGTGACTCAGTTCTTGCAATCGCAGGGATTTGAGAAGGTTCAGAACTTGGCTGGTGGAATCGATCAATGGTCCCAGCGAATCGATTCGTCGGTTCCTCGCTATTGAGTTTCCCGGTCCGGTGAAGTGAAACTTTAGCGCGTTGGTAAGGTGCGCGGTTTGAGGTGCTTTTGCCTGTCGTTTGGATAGTTTTAGTCCTAACGATCATTCCTCGTCGATAAGCGATGTCAGTCATCCAAAGTTCGACGGAGAAAGTAGCTGATGTCTTGGACCTTTACGAAGAATCGACGTGCGTCTGATTTGTGTGTCACATCCCGTTTGCAGCCGGGACGGCGAATCACGGCGGTTCGCTTCTTGGCCGCGTGGGCAATGGTTGCTGCCATGGCGTGCGTTGCTGTCAGCGACGTCGCGGCGCAGTCTTGCAGTTGCGGCGAACCAGTCTGTGGTTTGGATTCGCCCTCCTGCGGCAGTGAGCCAACATGCGGGCTCGAACCCGTCTGCGGATGCGAAGCTCCCCTGGCGTTCCCCGCTTTGCGTGCACATCTGAGTGCTTCCTGCGGTTGTGAAACCGAGTGCTCGTGCAGTGTGGAACCAGAGTGCGGGGCGGAGCCTCTTCGCGGCGTCGCTCCGTTTTTCGCTAGCGATCCCAGCTGCGGATTCGATGCGACCTGTGGTTGCGAGTCCGCAGGATGCTCCAGTTGCAGCAAACCGGATAGCGGCGGATTCCTCGGACGACACAAAGTTCAGAAGTGCAATCCGATCTATCAAACGTTGGACCTTGCTGCTTGTGGCGTGGAACGCGTTTTCGAAGTCGGTGCCTTCTTGGTGCACGGAAAACGTTGTCACCGCGGATGCGAATCAGGGTGTCAAACCTGCAGTCACTGTGAAGCGTCAGCCGGGGCAGTGCATGGTCACGAAGTCCATTCCTACGGCCATCATCACGTGATTGAAGCTCCCGTTGTGATGGAGTCCCGCGGGATGCCACACATGTCGAGCCCGACCGTGAACGAAGTGACGCCTTACGCTCAGCGAAACCCAAGCATGCAAGGAATTCCAACCCCCGCACCGCAACCGCTCACTGATAGTCCGAAGACAACGATTCGCAAAACGAATCCTGGCTTGCCCGCGGTTCCAAAACCGGTCCCTGCTGAGGCGGCTCCAGGTCGCAATTCAAACGGACGAGCGGGATCGCTATTCGACGAGATGCGAAATCCGTTCGAGGACGATTCGGCCAGTGTTAGCAAGCGTCGAGTCAAGGTTCGCCAAACTTCGTACGACGGCGAAGAGCCAGAAGGCTTGCGTCGAATCCCACGTCCGGTTCGCAAAGCGGCGACGCAGCCAACCGAAGCAGATGACTTTGCCGACTACTTCCGAAAGTAGTCACGGTCGACCGGGCTTGGTTTTGAACCAGGATTGACGGGCCCGGTGGCTGGCGGCCTGCGTCTCACGATCGAATGAGGCGAGGCGGATTCATTGACATGATTTGGATGGTCTACAATGGTGACGGGTGAACAACCCGTCGCCATTTTTTTGTGGATTCGCCTGCGATGTCTCGGCATGTGGATCCGCTTCGGTCATCGTTCTCGTTGGATTTGTTTGTCGTGGCAAGACGCACCGTATTGATCCTATTCGCCGTGCTGACATTCTGGATTGGCTCCGCCGGTTCTCGCGCGCACGCGGATATCATCACTTTCAACGGTGGTGCGGATGATTCGGCCGAACAAGAGCAGACCATCGATGCTGAAATTCTGGTCGAGGCTGCCGATGGCGGGGTTTTGGCTCGTTGCGACGCTGGGCGACTTTGGACGATCCAGCCGGACATGATCGTTCAACGAACGAAGCAGCCCGCGGGTCCGCCGATCGATCAAGAGACCATGGCTCGTCGGATGTTGGACGAGCTGCCAAAGGGTTTCCAGGTTTACCGGACTGCAAATTACTTGCTGCTTCATCAAGGCAACGAAGCCTACGCGAGAGACTGCGGCGTTTTGTTCGAACAGCTGCACCGTGGTTTTTTCACGTACTGGAAAAACCAGCACGTTGATCTTGAAGAACCACGTTATCCCTTGGTCGCGCTAGTGCTCGCCAACCACAACGAGTTCTTGAAGTACGCGAGCCAAGAAATTGGTGACACGGCGAAGAGCGTCATTGGCTACTATCACCTGGAAAGCAATCGAATGACGACGTTCCGAGTGCCAAACTTGGAGCGAAACATTGCCACGATCATTCACGAGGCGACGCACCAACTGGCCTACAACTGCGGGTTGCAGACTCGGTTCGCTGACAATCCGATGTGGGTTAGCGAAGGGTTGGCGATGTTTTTTGAATCGCCAGACTTCAGCAACCCGCGTGGTTGGCGAGGGATCGGGCGAGTCAACGCGGTCAACCTGGGCCGCTTTCGACGTTATCTTTCTTCGCGCCCCGATGATTCGCTGGCGACACTTTTGTCGGACGATTCGCGATTCCGTTCCGTTTCGACGGCGGAAGACGCGTACGGTGAATCTTGGGCGTTGACGTACTTCTTGTTGAAGACACAACGGAAAGAGTTTGTGTCGTATCTGCAGAAGCTCAGCGAGTCCAAGCCTCTCGACGAAAGAACGCCTCGAGAACGAATCGAAGATTTCGAAAGCTCGATGGACATGACCCTGGAACAGCTCGATCGCAAATTCATCACCTACATGCGACGCGTTCGCAACTGAAGTGATGGACGAGGCAACGAGTTCTGGAGTCCGGGACTCGTGGCCCCCGCCATTACCGATTCAGCGTCTGTTTTTCAGGCGGTCATTGGCACTTTAGAACTCGCCGTTAATGACTTCGCGAGCGGCGCGTGTTCCCAGTGAACCCCACAAGCCATAGGGGCTTTCCGATCCAGCAGCCGTTGGGCTGTCGGTTTGTCCGGACAACGCCTTGCAATACACGCATGGGACACGCGAATTGCCGGCTTCGATTGAGTCGGTGATGAACTTCACCGCGCCATCGGACATGACGACATGTACTCCGCCCATGTGATAGCTGCTAGGAGGTGCAATGCCGTAGGTGTCCGAGTGCCCAACAAGGCAGACTTCTGAGTTGGGTCCGAGAATGGTGTTGAATTGCGACTGAAGCGTATGGAAGTCCGCCCACCGCAAGCCTCGCTGTGACACTGGTGCGTAAACGCGGGCGTCTTCGGTCCAGAAATTGGGACGTTCGGGATCGATGAACCCGAGATCAAAGCAACGTTTCGGATTGTTGGCGATTTGAAAGAAGCCACCCTTCGCATTGGTGAATCCGATCGTGCGGTTGTCGCGATCGTCCAAGCCTGTCGCGATTTCACCGACCGCGATGGTGTTGCTGAGTCCGTCGGTGAAGTCACGAAAACGCATCGACTTGCGAGGCACAAAGGCACCGCGGAGTCCACATTGAGCGCGTTGCATCGCCAAGCGTTCATTGTATTCCCAGCGGTTTGCACTCGAGTTCCAAACCGTCACCCCATGTTCGGCTTCATAAAATCCGTCGCCGGTGCAGGCTGCGTAGTTCGTGCGGCCGAGTCCCGGCAATCCAAATCCGGGATCGCTTGGGCAACGATAGGTTGGGATCTCGGTTGCCCAGGGCGGGTATTGGATCGTCCAAGGTCGTGGGCCAAACGCGGGCCAGATGTCACCATCCGGTTCGATCAACGGGTTGCTGACCATCGACCAAATGGATTGTTGTTCGACATACGGCAGCAAGCCAACCAGATAGGTCAGCTCCATTCGCGTGAACCCGGTGCCATCGTTCGCACTTCCACGACCGGCGGTGTTGTCGTTTTCATCGGTGGGGCCGACACCGTGAATCGGCAACTGATTGAAGGCGGAGTGATAGTTGTGCAGACCCAGTCCGATCTGCTTCATGTTGTTGCCGCAACTCATTCGTCGAGCGGCTTCGCGAGCGGACTGAACCGCCGGTAGAAGCAACGCGACCAAGACGCCGATGATGGCGATCACCACCAACAGTTCGACGAGAGTGAACGCCGAGCGTTCCGAGTTGCAGCGTCGAGAGAAACGAGAAAGAAGCATGACGGATCCACAAGAAAACGTGGGATGTGATGTCAATGCTTCCATGCATGTGCCGAGGTCGTTGTACGCATGACGCCAGAGGTGAACAAGTAAAAATTTGCAACCCAGCAGTGGAAGCACGATCAAGCGAGCCCGCGAGGGCTTGCACGACTAGCTGACCGTCATCGAACACGCGACAATGGGGCTTTCGTCCGTTACCGCTACCATCGAGAGAGAGCCATGCGTTTGTTGTTAGGTTTAGGAATTTGTTTTGTCGCCGCCGCGGTCATGCAGTTGTCAGCCACAGGAGCTGAGGAAGAAGTGTCCAAGAAAACGCTCCGCCACGTCGTGATGTTTGGTTTTAAAGAGGCCAGTTCGGACGCAGACGTCCAAAAGGTCGTCGACGCGTTTCGCAATTTGCCCAACGAAATTCCTGAGATTGCGGACTTCGAATTCGGCACCAACAATTCGCCCGAGGGGCTCAATGACGGGCTGACTCATTGTTTCCTGGTGACCTTCAACAGTGAGAAGGATCGCGAGACGTACCTGCCGCACCCAGCACACAAGGCGTTCGTCGAGGTGCTGAAGCCTCACCTCGAAAAAGTGGTCGTCATCGATTATTGGGCCGATAAGTAGTCCGGTTGATGACGTTCCAGGCCGGTCAATGAGGTTCCATCCGCCCACCTTGGCGGAATCTGAGCTGCCCTTGATCGGCTTTGGTTGCAGCCCGAAAAATTCAGAAAAGCCCGGCAATTGCGGTCCAAAACAGCTGCCGGGCTTTTTCGTTGACCTATCGAATCGGGGCCGAGCGGCTGAACGCTTGACCAAATTTGCATCCGTGGCTATTCTCCGTCATCAATCCGGCTAAGAGTGGCCGGGCGCATCATAAGGAATTTTAATACAGCAGGTTGTCATTGCAGTTTCGTACGCTTGAATTGTTCTGTCGTGTCGCAGATCACCGTAGCTTTTCCAAGGCCGCGGTTGATTGCGGATTGACCCAGAGCGCGGTCAGTCAAGCCATCAGTGGATTGGAAGAATCCGTTGGGGCGTGTCTGATTGATCGCTCGAGTCGACCATTGGGGCTGACCGAAGCGGGCGAGATTTACCTGTGCGGCGTCCGCGACGTGATCCGCCAATACAACGAACTGGAGCAGCGTGTCCGGTTCCGAGGCGAGCGATTGACGGGCAGCGTCACCGTTGGCGCGATCTATTCGGTCGGTCTGAGCTACATGCCCGAAGCCACCAAGGTCTTCGAGACTCAGCATCCTGATGTCAAAGTTCGAACCGAGTTCGGAAGCAGCCAACGCGTCGTGCAAATGGTGCTCGATGGTGGCGTCGAATTCGGTCTGGTGAGTTTTCCGCGCAGCACAAAAGCTTTGGGCACCATTCCTTGGCAATCCGAGCCGATGCGTTTGGTTTGTTCCGACGACCACCCCTTCGCCAAGCGAACAGAAGTCTCCGCGTCGGAACTCAGTGGCATGGAGATGGTTGGTTTTGAGCGAGGGTTGGTGCTGCGTCAGGCCATCGATCAGTGTTTGAAACGAGCCGGAATCTCGGTTGTGACTCAGATGGAGTTCGACAACGCGGATTCGATGGTGCGTGCCATTCAAGCGAACCGAGGTTTGGGAATTGTTCCCGAGGCGGCGGTCCGACGCGAAACGGCCAACGGGACCTTACGCGTGGTCGCTTGTCCCGAAATTCAGATGGTCCGACCACTTGGGATCATCTTTCGCCGCAGCAGCAAACTCAGTCGCGCGGCAATTGAATTGGGATCACTTCTTCTGGGGCGGGAGATGGAACCTGAACTGAGAACCAAATCAGAAGCTGCGAAAGCAGATCGAAAGAAAAATCAAACCAAAGACCGGGCGGTCTCGGTCGTCGCATGATCCGCGACTCAGACTCAAACGCCCCTTCATAGTCCACAGATTCCCTCATCCCCAAGTTGTTTCAGTTATGACCAAGCAACCTTTATTTCACCTGCCGCCGGCCCAAGGACTGTACAACCCTGAGCACGAAAAGGATGCGTGTGGCGTTGGATTTGTTGCCCATATCAAAGGGGCACCCAGTCATCAAATCGTGATCGATGCCGATACGATTTTGCAAAACATGGACCACCGTGGTGCCTGCGGCTGCGAGCCCAACACCGGCGACGGTTCAGGAATCATGTGTGGCTTGCCCCACAAGTTTTTGCAAAAGGTTGCCAAAGCAGATCTCGGTGTCGAATTGCCCGAAGAAGGCAAGTTCTCGGCTGGTTTGATTTTCTTGCCAACCGACGAAGCCGAACGAAAGATCTGCAAAGACACCATCGCTCGTTTGATCGAAGAAACCGGTCAGAAATTGATCGGCTGGCGCGATGTGCCACAAGAAACGGACGCCGCCGACGTTGGCCCAACGGCTCGTCAGAGCGAACCTGTCATCGAACAGTTGTTCGTCGGTGCGGCAGACGGTCTGAGCAATCTGGAGTTCGAGCGTCAGCTTTACTTGATCCGGAAGCAAGCCAGTCACGAACTGCGCGGCGGTACGAAGATCAAGCAAGCCTTGATGTTCTACGTCTGTTCGTTGTCGACCAAAGTCATCATTTACAAGGGCATGCTCACGCCGGCCCAAGTGATGCCTTACTTCCCCGATCTTCGTGACGAAGATTTCGAGACGCACTTGGCGATGGTCCACAGTCGTTTCTCGACCAACACGTTCCCAAGTTGGGACCGTGCTCAGCCGCTTCGTTTCATGAGCCACAACGGCGAAATCAACACGCTTCGCGGCAACGCGAACTGGATGCGTGCTCGTGAAGGCACGGCCGCCAGCGAAATCTATGGCGACGAACTGAAGAAGTTGTTCCCCGTTGTCGAGCCTCACTTGAGCGACTCGGGAACGTTCGACAACGTGCTTGAGTTCTTGCTAATGAACGGCCGCACGCTGCAAGAAGCCATCATGATGATGGTTCCCGAAGCGTGGCAAAAGCACGAAACGATGCCTGAAGAAAAGCGTGCTTTCTACGAGTACTTCAGCTGCATGATGGAGCCTTGGGACGGCCCGGCTTCAATCGCCTTCACCGATGGCAAGTGCATTGGTGCGACGCTCGACCGCAACGGCCTGCGTCCCAGTCGTTACTACATCACCCACGACGATCGCGTGATCATGGCCAGCGAAGTCGGTGTGTTGCCAGTCGACCCATCCATCGTTCGCGAAAAAGGTCGTTTGCAGCCGGGTAAGATGTTCTTGATCGACTTCGAAGCGGGGCGTTTGATCCCCGATGAAGAACTCAAGAGCGATTTCGCGAGCAAAAAGCCATACGGAAAATGGCTCAAGCAGCAACGCATTCGTTTGGCTGATTTGCACCCCGAAGCCGAAGGTCACGGGTTTGACGGCGACACTTTGCTGCCTCGCATGCAAGCGTTTGGCTACACCGCCGAAACGATGAACTTCATGCTGCGTCCGTTGGTCGAGCAACTGCGTGACCCGGTCGGCTCCATGGGCAATGACTCGGCGCTAGCTTGTTTGTCCGACAAGCCGCGGATGATCTATGACTATTTCAAGCAACTGTTTGCCCAGGTGACCAACCCCGCGATCGATTCGATTCGCGAAGAAGTCATCATGTCGCTGGAGTGCTACATCGGTCCCGAGCAAAACCTGCTGGCCGCGACTCCAGAGCACTGTCACCGGTTGTTGATCGATCATCCGATTTTGACCAACGAAGAAGTCGCCGCTCTCAAGCATGTCGACCACGAGCGTTGGCACAGCCGCGTAATCGACACGACGTTCGATCGTTCCGAAGGCAAGGCTGGTCTGACGAAGACTTTGGATCGGATTTGTGCTGAAGCAGAAGCGGCCGTCGACGAAGGTCTGCAAATCATCGTCCTGAGCGATCGCGACGTTTCGCACGACCGTGTGCCTGTCAGCATGCTGCTGGCCACCGGTGCGGTTCACCATCACTTGGTTGCCAAAGCCAAGCGGACTCGCGTGGGGATTGCCGTCGAAACCGGTGAAGCTCGCGAAGTGCATCATCACTGCTTGCTGATTGGTTACGGTGCCGATGCGATCAACCCGTACCTCGCATTCGAAGCGTTGTGGCAAGCTCACCGCGACGGCTTGATGTCGCCCACATTGGACGACGACAAGATCGTTGCCGCGTACCGAAAGGGTGTCGCCAAAGGCATGCTGAAGGTCATGGCCAAGATGGGCATCAGTACCCTGCAAAGCTACAAGGGTGCTCAGATTTTCGAGGCGTTGGGACTCCGCGATGAAGTCATCAAGCGTTGCTTCGTTGGCACCGCCAGCCGCATCCAAGGGGTGACGTTCGACGTCATCGCGGAAGAAACACTGCGTCGTCACGAGCTTGGTTTCCCAGAAAAGGAAGCTGACCGTTTGACTCAATTGCCAAACCTCGGTGAATTCCACTGGCGTGCCGAAGGCGAAAAGCACGCTTGGAGCCCTCAAGCGATCAGCTCGCTGCAAATCGCGGCTCGCAACAACAACGAAGACGCGTACTGGAAGTTCTCGCACGAAATCAACGAGGACAACCGAACGCGTTGCACACTGCGTGGATTGCTTGACTTCAAGGAAGGCGTTGGCGGACCCGCGTTGCCTTTGGACGAAGTTCAATCGGCCAAAGACATTGTCAAACGATTCTGCACCGGGGCGATGAGCCTCGGCAGCATCAGCGCCGAATCGCACGAAACTCTCGCCATCGCAATGAACCGTTTGGGCGGCAAGAGCAACACCGGTGAAGGCGGCGAAGATCCACAACGATTCCAGCCGCTTCCCAATGGCGACACCAAGCGTTCTGCCATCAAGCAAATCGCGTCGGGACGCTTCGGTGTCACGATCGAATACTTGACCAACGCAGACGAACTGCAGATCAAAGTCTCGCAAGGTGCCAAGCCTGGCGAAGGCGGTGAGTTGCCCGGCAAGAAAGTCGACAACTACATTGCCAACATCCGTTACAGCACACCGGGTGTGGGACTGATCAGTCCTCCGCCTCACCACGACATCTATTCGATCGAGGATTTGGCTCAGCTGATCCACGATTTGAAAAACAGCAACCCATCGGCACGCGTCAGCGTGAAGCTGGTTAGCGAAGTGGGCGTCGGTGTGATTGCATCGGGTGTTGCCAAGGCTCACGCCGACCACATCCTGATCTCCGGTGACACCGGTGGAACGGGTGCGTCGCCGTTGACCAGCATCAAGCATGCTGGGTTGCCGTGGGAACTCGGGATTGCCGAAACTCACCAAGTCCTAGTGCTCAACGATCTCCGCAGCCGCGTTGTGTTGCAAACGGACGGCGGTTTGAAAACCGGACGTGACGTTGTCATCGCAGCATTGCTCGGAGCCGAAGAGTTTGGTTTCTCAACCGCACCGTTGATCACGCTCGGCTGCATCATGATGCGGAAGTGTCACTTGAACACTTGCCCGGTCGGCATCGCGACTCAGGACCCTGAACTCCGCAAGATGTTCTCGGGCAAACCCGAGCACGTGGTGAACTACTTGTTCATGGTCGCCGAGGAAGCTCGCCGTATCATGGCACGACTTGGTTTCCGAACGATCGACGAAATGGTTGGTCGCAGCGATGTGTTGTCGACCGACGACGCGATCAAACACTGGAAGAGCGATGGGTTGGATTTGACCTCCGTCCTAAGCCCCGCGCAGCGTCCTCACGATAAGGTCGAAGTGATCTGCACGCGTGGCCAAGATCACGGTTTGGAAAAATCACTCGACATGACCAAGTTGGTCGCCGAAGCGATGCCCGCGATCGAAAACGGCGAATCTGTTCGCATCACGTCGCCGATCATCAACATCAACCGGACCGTCGGAACGATCTTGTCGCACGAGATCGCCAAACGACACGGACAAGCCGGCTTGCCCGACGACACCATCCACATCGATCTGACGGGTTCTGCGGGACAAAGCCTCGGTGCGTTCCTCGCTCATGGTGTCACGATTGAACTGGAAGGCGACGCGAATGATTACGTCGGCAAAGGTTTGTCCGGCGGACGCATCATGGTCTACCCGCCTCGCGAAAGCACATTTGATGCTGCCAACGAGATCATCGTCGGCAACGTTTGTCTGTACGGTGCGACCAGCGGCGAAGCCTACTTCAGTGGCCGGGCGGCAGAGCGTTTCTGCGTGCGAAACAGCGGTGCTCGCACCGTCGTCGAAGGCGTCGGGGACCACGGTTGTGAATACATGACCGGCGGACGCGTGGTGTGTCTCGGTGAAACCGGACGCAACTTCGCTGCGGGTATGTCGGGCGGGATCGCTTACATCTGGGATCGCAAGGGCGACTTCAACCTTCACTGCAACTTGGCCACCGTCGAGTTGGAAAAGATCGAAGGTGAAGCGGAACTCGCGGATGTCAAAGGCATGATCGAGAAGCACCACGAGTACACCAAGAGTGCGTTGGCTGCGGAAGCCTTGGCGGACTTTGACACGTTCGTGTCGCAGTGCGTCAAAGTCATGCCGACAGACTACAAACGCGTGCTGGCTGAAATGGCTGCCGAGAAAGACGCGGTCAGCGTCTGAAAATGACGGCGCACATCGCTTGCTTTGCAAAGCGATTGAAAACGATCGGGCGAAGCGAATCGCTTCGCCCGGCACGCGTGGCCATCGCCGCGAAAACCCACCCCACATCAACCGTACACATCACCCCATTTTGAGGACTCTGCCATGGGCAAGCCCACTGGATTCAAGGAATTCGATCGCGAAAAAGTTGCTTGGCGATTGCCAGTCATCCGGATCAATGACTACGACGAGATCTACACCGAACCCAAGACCGAGCATCTGCAACGTCAGGGCGCTCGCTGCATGGATTGCGGTGTTCCTTTTTGTCAGTCCGCGACCGGATGCCCGATCGACAACTTGATTCCCGAGTGGAACGACCTGGTCTACAACAATCGCTGGAAAGAAGCGATCGAGCGTCTGCACAAGACCAACAACTTCCCCGAGTTCACCGGCCGGGTTTGCCCCGCACCATGTGAAGGCTCGTGCGTGTTGGGAATCACCAATCCGCCTGTGACGATCAAGAACATCGAAAACGCGATCGTGGATCGTGCTTGGGAAGAAGGTTGGATCGTTGCTGAACCGCCGGAGCAACGCACTGGAAAGAAAGTCGCTGTCATCGGCAGTGGACCGGCTGGTTTGACCGCCGCTGATCAACTCAACAAAGCCGGCCACTTGGTCACCGTCTACGAACGCGCCGATCGGATCGGTGGTTTGTTGCAGTACGGCATTCCCAACATGAAGTTGTCGAAGAAAGCGGTTCAGCGTCGCGTCGACAAAATGACGGAAGAAGGCGTGACCTTCAAAACCGGAGTGAATGTCGGCAAAGACATCTCGCCGAAGGATTTGCAAAGCGAGTTCGATGCTGTGTTGTTGGCCTGTGGTGCCACCAAGCCACGCGACCTGCCGATCCCCGGTCGCGAAGCCAAGGGCGTTCATTTCGCGATGGACTTCCTCACGTCCAACACCCAACAACGTGTTCACGGTGATAACCTGGGGGCCGACTTCATCAGCGCCGAAGGCAAGGACGTGATCGTCATCGGCGGTGGTGACACCGGGACCGACTGCATCGGAACCAGCCTCCGTCATGGTTGCCGCAGCATGGTCAACTTTGAGTTGTTGCCTCAGCCACCAGCCGAACGTGCCGACGACAACCCATGGCCGGAATGGCCGCGTATCTTCCGTGTCGATTACGGTCACGAAGAAGCCGAAGCGAAGTTCGGAAAAGACCCTCGCGAATATCAGATCCTCAGCAAAGAGTATTTGGTCGACGACGAAGGCAAGCTGAAAGGCATCAAGACCGTCAACGTCGAATGGACGAAGAACGATGAAGGCGGCTGGCAAATGGCCGAAGTCGAAGGCAGCGAAAAAGAATGGCCTGCCCAACTGATCTTGTTGGCGATGGGCTTCTTGGGCCCCGAGCAAACCGTTGCGGAATCGTTGGGTCTCGAGACTGACGCTCGCAGCAACTTCCAAGCTGAACACGGCAAGTACGCAACCAACATCGACGGCGTCTTCGCCGCGGGTGACTGCCGCCGTGGACAAAGCCTGGTCGTCTGGGCGATCAACGAAGGCCGCGGCGCCGCTCGTGCGATCGACATCTTCCTGGAAGGTTCCAGCAACCTACCAGCCCCAGGCCAAACGATGGGCACATCAATGGCCGCCGTTTGAGCCTAGCCAGTTCCAAACAAGACTCCACAAAAGCGACCTTCAATCATTGAGGGTCGCTTTTCGTGTGCGATTCATCCCGCTAGATCGAGCCCGCGATCCACATGCCGCCATCACAACACAAGAGCTGTCCAAATCGCATGAAGTGAGCACGTCAGGACGATTGGGGACGGTTAGCGAATGGTCTGGAATTTCGCTTCTCGCTCCGAAGGAATGATTTCCTTTTCCGCTCGTGTACCCATGGCTCCCCAAACTCCGTAGGGGCTCGGGCAATGTTTCTCTGTGTTGTCAGGTGAGATGCAAGGTGCGGTGCTGTCACCGGTGTCGATGAAACGGGACACAAACCGAATTGCACCGTCCGCCATTGCCAAGTTCACACCATCGATGTGGTAAGACGAGGCTGAGACGACGCCGCTTTCGGGGTCACCCGCCATCGTCGCGGAAGGACCACCGGGCGGTAGCACGGTTGTAAAGCCGTTGAGCAAGTAAAATCCTTCTGCCCAACGCGAGCCTTTACCAACTCCCCAAAGCGTCTGTTCGGACCGGTAGGTCTTGTCTTGTTCGTTGACAGTCTTCATTGCCAGATCGGGGGACTTCGACAAGCCTGGGATACTGCGGGCGATTCGAGCGGTGTATGCGTTCATTTTCGCAACCCCAATCATTGACTCTCCGATCATGGCTGTATTGGACATCCCATCGACAATGTCTCGGAACTTGATGGTCGTATGAGCAGCGAAGGTTCCCCGCCCGACACGTCGTGCGAGTCGTCGATCATCCACACCGTCATCAAACATCCGACCAACCGATTCGATCCCATCCCCGTAGTTGAACATGTAGCTGCGAAGGCCATAGTCGACTCGCATGGCGGGGTCCGCTGGGCAAAGGAAGAGATCGATTTGCACTGCCCAAAGTGGGTATTCATCTGCGCTGATCGAAGGGGATGGCCCCATCTTGGAAAACTCATCGTCATCCGGTCCGACTCGATTGGTCAACCGTTCCCAAACTGATTGTTGCTCCATGAACGGCGTGAGGCCAGCAAAGCCTGACAATCTTCCTTGGTTGGAAGATCGTTCATCCGTCGGCGCGATCGGCGGGTAGCCTTTGTGTCCCGAGGTGCCGCCTGCCCCCAATGGAAGTTGCCCGTAGGCGGAATGGTAATTGTGAAGCGCTAGAGCAAGTTCCTTGAGGTTGTTTTGACAGTAGTGTTTTCTCGCCTCATCACGAGCTTGAGCGACGAACACGGACAGCAGAGAGAATGAAATCAGGATCAGAGCCAAGGTTCCTGCAGCTGAATTGCATCGGATCGAGGGACTCGACGCACGTAATTGAGGGATCATTCGGATGGAGCTCCAAGCATGGCTTGTCGGACGAGATCGGCGATCGGAAAATCAACCAAAACAAAATACTGCAGCTCAGCAACGCCGCCCTCCCTGTCGCTAGCTTTGATGTGGATTGGCACGGCTACCGGGAACCCTTGAGGTTTACGGTTTGTGAGTCGCTTGAACTCTCCCATCATGTCAATGGATTTCGATTTGAGTTGATGCGAAATGTCGGAAGCGCTGGTAGGCGACCTGGAAGCGTAGAATTGTCTGAGCTGTGGTGATTGAATGAGCAGACTGCGGTCGATCGTGACGTTACCGGTCTTCTCATCCATTGAGATCCCGTCCAATCGCGTCATCAAGAAATAGTCAAACGGCGCCGTGCCACCTGCGAGTTCGTGATTCAGAGTTTCTTTCTGACGAACGGAAACCAAAGTGGATTGAGAAGGTTTGAAATGAAGCTTGATTGGGTCGCTTGAACCAAGAGAACCATCTGTTCCCAGATTCGGTGGGATCCACCGATAAACACGGTCGCCGCAGGCCACCCAAACTTTGCCGTCGGAAACTTGCATATGCGGGCGAGGAGCGTTTTGAGTGTCCAGTCGGACCCCTTGGAAAATTGGCACCCGTCGAGACAATGCGTTGTCACCATCGATGACCAGCAATGTGACCTGTTGTGTAAGCCGCCGTGTATGAACGCTACCCGGTACATTGACGTTGCTGACACGGTTTTCAAGCGATACCTGCTGATTGGTTTCGGCAACGGCCGTCGGTCCGGCAACAATGCTTGCCGAACCACCCGGACGTGTCGGGTTAGTGGACGGCGAGTCCGTCTGTTGTCGCAGAAACTGCCCCTGCAGCAATTGTGAGTTTGCACCGGGGAGGGAGGGGATTCGTCCAGGACTGACAATCAGTTTGACGGTGCCGGTTCGGACATCCTTCAGCACTCCACCCTCGAAAAGCCCATCCAGAAAAACGGTTTGGTTTTGCGCGTAGCGACCGTGACGCCGGGGTGTTGGAGTCTCCGGACCAGTCGAGCGAATAAGGCGAAGCGTTTTGATACTGTACACGTCATCGCTTTGCGTGCCTTCCAGATGCAGTTCGTTGCCATCGAGCCGGATCGTTTGCAGCGGCGATGTTGGCAACAAGAGCTTTTCTCGCTCCAGTGTGCGGAGGTCATATATCGGAACTTGCTGATTGTTGTTACTTGGCAGAATTGCCAGGCGAGCCCCCGCAATGATGACCTCCTTGATACTCCATGGAATACTAACCTTGATTGGATCGACGCCCCTTCGAAAGGGGATCACGCAGAGATCACACATTACTGGTTGTTCCGGGTTCCGAATATGCGTCCGACCGTACTGATCCACTGGTGGACCAGACCAAGCGACACAAAAACTCTCTGTGGGCGAGATCCGAAAACCTGCGACTTCGAGTGGGGCCTGTATTGAAGGTTGTTCAACTTCGAACGTGAAGTTGAGCACGCGCTGAATCTCTTTAAAAGACAGCGTGACCGGAACCTCATGCGAGCCGACCTGGTCTTCCGTTGGTGACCATTTCAACGTGACCTTGTTGGAAGTGGATTCTGCAGCCACCAACTCCGCCCCGTGGGGAAGACCCCCCAACTGAATCTTTACGTCGGGGTCAGTCGCCTCGATTGAAAACGTGTTCGCCGATCCAATCTTCGCGGTCGACTTTCTTTTCTCCAGCTTCATGAATGGTTCTTTGGCAATTCCAAACGCTGTTAATGGAATGGTGACAATTTTGTCGTTGGTGGCGTAGATCACTCGCTTATGAATCTCATCTGCGAGCAACCTCGTTTTTGATCCAACTTGCTTAAAGTCTGCTCGGCCGGCAACGCCGCGTGGAAGCGTCAATTGCGTCCCAACCAACTCTTTCGGCAGTTGAATAGCGTTGCCTGTGGTTTGAAAGTTGTTGTACGAGGCGGCGAACAACCTAAGACTGGTGGGCTTCGATGTGTAATTTTGCACCATCGGTGCAAACCCGATTGCAACAGGCTGGCTCCTGAAGAAGCAGCTTGGTGCAAACGGAAGGGAGGCATAGTGTTTTTCGAGACCGACCGTGTGGATCTTGCTGCCCACGGCGACGAACTGTCCAAACGGCCCTGGCACGTAACCAGTACAACTGCGGTGATCGTAGAACGAACGCTTGAATTCGGGGGTGTCTGCGGTGAAGTCATTGGCCAGCCGCAATGATTCAAAACCAGAAGGCGACCAAGGGCCTCGTCGATAGGCAAACTTCCCATCGGCGGAGATAGCACAGTCCATCGAATCGTCGAAGGCTTTTCCGCGATCTCTCATGACACGGAGATCAATGACACCGGCCTCTGAATCGTGGCCGCTGCCGTAGTTGTAGTACACGAACGGATCCGCGGGATTGGAGGAGCAGGTCACGTGAGACACACCCGCACCTTGGATTGGAATCTTTTTTGTTAGTTCAAACGACTTCGCGTCGATGGCGTACACATGAGAATCCTGTGAACACACCACTGTGTAGTACTCCTTGTCGCCGAACAACTTGTAGGTGATCCCAACCGGTGTAGTGCCAACCAAAACGCTAGGCAGTTCCTTCAAGTCGGCCCCACCACTAAGTTGGTTGGCTTTGACTAGAAAGGCCCGATGACTGACCGGATCGACGCACGCGACGTCTCCATTGTTTGCATTGATTGCAAAATCTGACATCTCATTCGGGAGCAAGACCATGCCGGTTCCCTGGATATCCGGTTCGACCTTCGGCAGAACCGATGGCCCCAATGAAGTCGTCGCAACGCTTTCACCGGACGATTGCTGATCCAGCTCTTTCACCTTCACTGGCTCGCTAAATTTCCGCGTTCCGTCGCCCGCTGTCCATGCGACCTGGCAAACTAAATTTGGTAACGATGTGTTGAAGGAAGCCTGCGCCTGGCTGTGCTTGAGTAGATACGTGACGTTTTTCTTTTCAACCAGTTCTTCCGCCACTTGGTCCCATTGCCCGTTCGATCCTGGTTTCGTCACCTTTTGGTTCTTGGCAGAAAACAGAAGAACCTCGACATCCCTTATCTTTTGCGTTGGATCCAGAAACTTCATCTTCATCACGAGTTGTCGCTCGCCATCCGCTCTTGAATTTTGCTGCACATGGATCGAAGCAATTCGACCATAGAGCAATTCCTGCAAGACTCGGCGAGGAATGGCAAAGCCAATGTTTGTATTTCGAACCTTTGCAACAGCGACGCCGATGAGCTCCCCGTTTTGCGTCAAAACTGGGCCTCCAGAATTGCCGGGATGGATGCCACCATCAACCTGCAGCAATGCAATTTGGTCGAAGTCATCGCGACGAATACTTGAGACGCTGCCTTTGCTGATGGTGATCGATGGGAAGCGTTTGTTTGTGCTCAGGATTTCGCCGAAAGGAAACCCTGCCGCCAAGACAGTGGACGTTTCACGCACGTCCGTGGCGTTGGTCCAGTTCACAATGTCAGGCAACTTTTTGTTGTTGGTAACACCCAACACAGCAAGGTCGTTGTCAGCGTCCCGGCTGCGAATATGCGCGACCAATGTCACTTGTTGGGGTGTTCCACTGTGAAGAACGCACTGGATCGAGATTGGAACTCCTTTGTCGGCAGTCACCACATGCGAGTTAGTAACGATGTAGCCGAGTCGTTCATCGACATCCACCAGAAATCCCGATCCGGTTTGCTCTCCTTCCCGCGTTTTCACCTTGATAAAAACAGTGTTCGCTTTGATCTGATCAATAACCTGCTCCAGACTCAGGGCATTGGCCGGTGTCGCTACCTTGGCGATGGTGGATGCCTCCTGCGAGACAGATTTCACTACCGGGGCGACCGATGCCGCAGGTTCAATCGGCTTGGGCACGGTCTCTACCGCGTCGTAGCCCAAACGTTTCGCTCGATTGGATTCCGCAACCGCCCATGGCATATCCATTATTTCCGTTGGAGACTCCCCAACCCGAGATTGCTCACTCGGTGTTTCGGTTGATTCTTTCGATCCAGGTTCAACAGCAACTGCCACGGATCCTTCCGGTTGGCTCACTACCGGGTTGCTCGGAGGAGAGCCATCAGAAACGAAGAACCAAAGTCCCAAGCCCGCCAGCATGATCACCAGAACAGTGCCTCCGACGCCAGCTACCCAAAAATGGGTCGGAACTCCGTTCCTCCGTCGTGCTGCATCGGAAGCATCATAGATCGGTTGCTCGGCTGCGACCGCAACAGGGCCACTAGTTGGCCCCGCTTGGAATGCGGCTACCTGCTGCCCGAAAGTTGGCGAGTCAAGTTCCGACGCGAATTCCGAAGCCTCGGAGGCGCCAGCATCGGAAGAATCAAGATTGGATAGAAAGTCTCCAAAATTATCAAAGTCGCCGTCGCCAGCATTTGTCTCGTCGAGATTCGGACGTCGAGGCTCCTCAACAACTTGAACCTCATCGAGAGCGATTTCCTCAGCTACTGGCACCAGAATAGATGCGGAGCATTTCGGGCACTTGACCCGTTTCCCAGAGACCTTTTCAGGTACCCTCAGTCTTGTACTGCATTGTCCGCATACTACCGATAAAGACATGTCGTAAGTGCCGCCGACCAAAAAGAAAGGAAAGGCGGGGGGGCATCAATTGGCTACCGCGCCAGGCGACTGAACATAACGCGACGGATCGACGAAAGCAAATTTTCAGTTGTGACAAGGCATCTCACGAACAGAAAAACTTGCGTGGAAAGATTGCAATCGCATCAGCAGCGGAAAGAGGAGAGCGTGCATTAATTTGGAATTAGCTATTTTCATTCGCGTATGCGTTATTTCACGTACCGGCCCCGCCAGCAGCGAGCCTCTCAGGTCCAATTCCACACGGTCCAGAAGTGCACCGCCATCGCGACGATCAACGCGATGATCGAGATCGCAGTCGGGTACTCGTAGTAGTACTGCAGTCGTTTGTGATTGCCCCAGTACCATCGGAAGTGAATGAACAGTCCGACGCAGATCAGCAGCATTCCAAACGTGATCGCGGGCGTGCCGTTGTATTCCTTCCAAAACTCGGGCGACATTTGCCCGCGGTGGGCAAGATTGATTGTCGTCGCTCGCTGGACGAGACAGCATCGCAGTCCATAAATGCAAACCACCGCCGCCGCACCGACGCCAACAATCCGCCTCGTGATGGGACCGCCGTCGGGACCATCGGACAGTCGGTCGGCCAAATCGAAGATCCAATCGTGCTGATACATGGTCGCGGCTGGGGAGCGAGGAATGCTCGGTGAGCGGGCATTCTGTGTCAGGTTGATTCCAACGACGTACGGGGCGCAAGTGAGTCCCCCGCACCAGCATTTTCGCAAGAAAGTGATTCGAACCCCCTGATGGTGGGTTCTGCGGTATGCTGGTGTTCGGTTGGCAACTCACGCAAAACTCACAGGTGCGACTATGTCACGGATCGCGATCATCAACCCCGCCTTTGAAGTTTCGTATTGGGGGCTGGAGTATTCGCAGCCTTTGTTTGGCAAAAAGGCCAACATGCCTGTCGCCAGCCTCCCGTTGCTGGCCGCTCTGACACCGCCGGAGCACGAGGTCGTTTTGTTCGACGAGAATGTCGAGTCGCTGGATTTTGACGAACTTCAAACGTTTGATATCGTCGCGATGACGGGGATGAGCGTTCAGCGTTTCCGGATGGATTCGATCGTCACTGAGTTGAAAGATCGAGGTTGCTTCGTTGTCATCGGTGGCCCATGGGTGACGGTCGAAGAGGACTACTTCGGCGATCGTGTGGACGTCGTCTTTATAGGTGAGGCCGAAGTCACGTGGCCGCGTTTCTTAGCGGAATGGCAAGAAGGTGAACACAGCCAGCGGTATGAACAGGTCGACAAGACGGACATGGCGACCGTCCCCACTCCGCGTCACGACCTTCTGAAAAGCAAGCACTACCTCGTTGGCAGCTTGCAGATTTCTCGCGGCTGCCCATTCCAGTGTGAGTTCTGCGACATCATCGTCACCTTTGGTCGTCGCCCACGCATCAAACAGTCGGCACAGGTAACCGCCGAACTGGACAGCTTGCTCGCTCAAGGAATGCACATCGTTTTCATTGTGGACGACAATCTCATCGGCAACAAAAAGGCGATCAAACCCGTTCTTCGCGAAGTCGCGGCGTGGCAACAGCGGCACGGATATCCGATCGTGTTCAGCACCGAGGCTTCCTTGGATTTGTGCGAAGACGATGAGCTGATGGAAATGATGGCGGAAGCCAATATCCAGTCCGTGTTCATCGGACTGGAAAGTCCTGATGAGGAATCACTCAAAGAGACCAAGAAGTATCAAAACGTCCGCAGTCGTGGTGGCACGATGCTGGAAAAAGTTCATCGCATTCAAGACTTCGGAATGGAAGTCTGGTGCGGATTGATTGTCGGTTTTGACAACGACACGTCGGAGATCTTCGCGACGCAGCAAAAGTTCTTGAAGGATTCGCGAATCGCCCATGCGATGGTGGGGCTACTGCACGCGATTCCAAAGACGCCACTGTATGCTCGGTTGTTGGAAGAGGGGCGTTTGGATCTGGCGGATGAGCATCACTATGGCACCAACGTTATTCCAAAAGGCATGACACGAGACGAGTTGCTTCGCGGGTACCTAGAAACAATGCGAAATGCATACGAACCTGACGTCTACTTCGATCGCTTGGACCAATTGTTTGTTCACGATCGATTTCAGTTTCGTGCCTTGAACACAGACTATTTCAGAAAGCATCGGTGGCAGCGCCGCAAGCAACGCACCATCTTCATGGTTGGTTTCGTCGCCATGTTCATCCGGTTGATGTGGAAGGTTCCGGATGCCGAGTTACGTCGGACGTACCGGCGTCAAATCTTGGCGGCGGTCCGCGGGCGGTTCAAGACTCCGGAAATCTATTTCTTCTACGTGCTCAAGTGCGCGATGCACTACCATCACCACCGCATGACAAGCGAGATGATCGACGATCCCTCGAAGTTTGTCTCGACCTATGGAAAGGCGATGCGTTCGGACCAATCCAGCGAGGAGCGTTCAGAGTGCCAGTCCGCGGCTGATCGGCAACAAACAGAGAAGCCAGTTGCTGTGACGTCACCCAGTTTGCCCGTGGTTGAGACGACAACGTCCACTTGAAGATGTTTGTGTCGGCGATTCAGGAATTTTACCGTTTCATTTTCACGACTCGGCAGTGAGTCGGAATCGGTGTTGGTGGATCGCGAGGCAGTGGAAATATAGGTAGGTTGTTGGCTTTTGATCTCCACCGACCTGCGCCGCGAAAACTCATGCGACTTTTTTCGATCGTTCTCTGTGCTTTCTTGACTTGGCAAACGTTTTCGCCATCGGTTTCAGCGGATGAACCAAAGAGGCTCGACCCAAGGTCTCCGCGCTGGTCACCGCTGGTGGACGTCATTGCAAAGGTGGAGCCCGCGGTAGTCGGTTTGTTTCTAAGGGATGAGGAGACCGGCGGATTCAACTCGGGTAGTGGGACGATCATTGAATCGTCCGGGTATGTGTTGACCAACGATCATGTGTTGTCGAGCAACAGCGGCTACGTGGTTCTGGGCAAAGTTGCAGGCAAATTTGAGGTCGTTGGCAGAATGCCCGAAAAGGACATGGCTATCGTTCGCCTATTGCACGTGAAGGGACGCTTGCCAACCGTTCCGCTGGGACGCAGCAACGATGTGCACAATGGCGAGGCGGTTGTCGTGGCGGGCAACCCTGGTGGACGCGGCATCACGATCACGTCCGGAATTGTCAGTTCCAAGAAGACTTACTTGGACATGCCCAACGCATTGATTGCGACGAACTACAACTTGCTCGCACGCGATGACTATTTGCGGTTCGATGCGGCGAGCAATCGCGGCAATTCGGGCGGCCCGTTGGTGAACATGGAAGGCAAGATCATTGGGATCGTTTCTCGCGTGAACCCAGAAGAGCAAAATGCTGGTTTTGCGATTCCAATCGATCGTGTTCGCAAATTGCTTGGTCGAATTGTTGAACCGGAACTGCGACACGATCGATGGGTTGGCATCTCACTCAATCCGCTTGCCGAAGCAGCCGTTGTCGCCACAGTCGAAGAAGGTTCACCAGCTGCAACAGCGGGGGTACTTGCCGGTGATGTAATTGAGATGGTGGCAGGTAGCCGTGTTCGCAATGCGGCTCAATACACGCTGGTGTTGGATCAAGTGCTCAGAGAATCCGAAGAGGTTGAGTTGCTGGCGAGCAGACGCGGATCAGCGATCCCGGTTTCGCTGCAGACCGTTGCGGTGCCTCGGCTTCAAGGCATCGAGCTGGACGAGCACGAACCTGGTCTGGACTATCGAATGTACCTGGGCAAGTTCAAAAAGTTGCCCGAGTTTGAAGAGATGGAAGTTGCAAGATCTGGGCAAGTGGATTCGCTGAACTTAGAGGAGATCCAGGCTGATCAGCGAGACGATTTTGCGTTGAGGATCGACGCGATGTTCCGCGTGCCGGAGGAGGGTTTGTATCGATTCCAAATCACATCCGACGATGGAAGTCGAGTTTTCTTGCATGACAAGTTGTTTTTGGACCACGACGGCAACCATCCGCCCATGACGGTCAGCCGATTGGTGCGTGCCGGGGCCGGTTTGCATCCGATCCGCATCGAGTATTTTGAAGGTGGAGGCGCACAAACGTTGACGGTGGGTCTGACGCGTTTAGATGTTCCAGCAGGCGACGACGGCGATGAATCGGATTCCGAAGCGGAACAAACTCCGGTCGAAGTGCAGTTCTTTCGTGTGTCAGCCTCAGACTCTGAATCGAAACCCACATCGGACGCTGTCAGCGAGTAAAATCTTCGCCAGCTGTTCTGTTTGGCAGCTTGGCGGTTGATCCCGCCTGTTTCCCCCCCACCCCACTTTCCCACCTGCGAATTGCTGATGAAAACGTATTTCTTTGCTGCTGTCACACTGTGTGTTTCGACACTTCTTGCCCATTCACCCGCCGCAATGGCGGAGGACGCCGCCAAGACCGGAAAGTGGGAAACACTTTTCGATGGCAGCAACTTGGATGCTTGGCGTGAATACAACCGCGACTCGGTGACGACCGGATGGAAAATCGAAGGCGATGCTTTGACCTGCATTTCACGCAAGGATCAGGGCGACGCCGCCCGCGGCGAAAACTTGATCACGAGAGAAAAGTTTGACGCCTTTGAATTGGAGCTCGATTTCAAGGTCACTCCTGCAGCCAACAGCGGCGTGATGTTTCATGTCGTCGAGACAAAGAAGCCGCCTTACTACACCGGACCCGAAATCCAGATCCAAGACCACAAGGGCGGGCACGATCCACAAAAGTGCGGATGGTTGTACCAGTTGTATTCCTCGGACACGGATGCCACGAAACCGGTTGGTGAGTGGAATCAGTTGCGAGTGCTAATCACCCCTGAGAAATGCGAGATCGCGGTTAACGGAGTTCTCTACTGCGAGTTCGTCAAAGGCAGCGACGACTGGAACGAGCGAGTTGCTAAATCAAAGTTCGGCAAATGGGAAGGTTTCGGTGAACCGACCAACGGACATATCTGTTTGCAAGATCACAACGACGAAGTTTCGTATCGCAACATTCGAATTCGTCGACTGTAGGTCGTTGTTCGAGGCGATTTTGCAACGCTACTATGTTGTGAAACGAATCGCGTGAAACTTGATGGGGCAAAGGGAAGGGCCATGGTGAAGCCCTCCCTGCCTCACCATGGCCCTATCATTGCTGGAACGATATGGCACCGATCGTTCCACCCTCCCAATCCATGGTACAAGGAGTATCGGACCGCACCGGTCAGATGCTTCAGCCGTTTTGGTGAGGTGAACCCGTTTTTTCTGACGGGGCGCAGTATCCCAAGGGAAAGCAACCGTTTTGTATCAAGGCAAAATGGGTTGGCCGCGAAGGAAAGCTCGGTTTTGAGCGAGCTTTCAGGCAGGGCTGAGCGAGAGTGATTAGGTGACGTACTCTTCTTCGGCTTCGCCGGTTGGACGTGAGATTTCGCCGGTGTCTTCGAGATGCCGGACAATATCGACGATCTTCTGTTGGACGGCTTCGACCTCGCTGATTCGAACGCTGCCCAGATAGCCCATTTCTTCCTGCAGGTTTTCGGCGGCCCGCGAACTCATGTTTCGCAGAACTTTTTGCTGCAAAGCTTCGCTGGCACCCTTCAGTGCCATCGCCCACTGAGCCGTTTCGACATTCTTCAGCAATGCTTGGATGTCGCGGTCGCCCAGTTTGGAAATGTCTTCGAAGACGAACATCAGTCGTCGAATGTCTTCGGACAACTCTGGATCTTCGCGACCCAGAGATTCCATGATGGTCCGTTCGATCGCACGTTCGACCACGTTGAGGATCTCAGCGACGCTTTCGACACCACCCGTGTTGCTGTGTTGTTGGTTGACCATGTTGCTGAGGCGAAGTTCCAATCCACGTTCCAGTTCGGAAACCGCTGCCGGGCTGGTGCGGCCAATCGATGCGATGCGCCGGATGACTTCCAGCTGTTTCACGGGATCCAGCCCCGCGAGCACTTCCGCCGCATAGGATGACGGGACGTGAGACAGCAACAATGCAATGGTTTGTGGGTGTTCTTCGCCGATGAATTGAAGCAGTGTTTGCGTGTCGACCTTTTTCACAAAGCCGAACGGCATCGCATCGATGGTTTGTTGCAGGTTGCCGATCAGTTCTCCGGCATCCCGCCCCAACGCTTCTTTGATCAGTTCCTTGGCTCGTTCCAGGCCACCTGGGCTGGCGTAGATCGAGCTCGCTTTGCTGGTCAGGAACTCAGCGATCACGACTTCTTGTTCGTCGCCACCAACCGAGTCGATCTGCGCGATTTTGATGCTGATCGTTTCGATCAATCGCGGCGGAAGTTGACCGAGGACCTTTGCCGCGACCTTCGTGGGAAGGCTCATCAGCAAGATTGCCGCTTTCGTCAATCCGCGATCGTCAGCGATACTCATGGTCGACGAACTATTCACTTCGTTGAGAAACCTGCCATGCAAATGAGAGGAAGCACTGTATGAGTGAGCACTTCACTTATCTTTCATCGGCAATCCAAAGAGCAGGCTCAACCGAACGCCGAAGAGGGAGGCGTCGTGCTGAATTAGGATCGGGATATCTGGCAGAACCAGCAAACTCGGCTAGGGTGCTGCGGTTTGGGGAGGTTTGCCGAGCACGCGAACGATCAACCAGAGCACCGCGGTGGAGATCAGCAGACTGATCCAAGGCGAAATGCCCCAGGATGCCGGCAGTGTCCCAAAAAGAATACACGTGACGCCAACCACCAACGCGTAAGGCATTTGCGTTCGCACGTGCAGCACGTGATCGCAGTCACAGGCACGGCTGGACAACACCGTTGTGTCGGATAGCGGCGAACAGTGGTCGCCGAAGATGGCTCCGGCGAGCACGCTGCTGAACGTGGCAAGACAAATTGGAGACATCGCGAGCGAAGCCGTTGCGGTCGATTGCAAACCGACCAGCACCGCCGTGTCCGATGCTGCCAACGCGGCTTGTTGCAGATTGATTGACAACGCGACGGACAGCGGAGTCAGGATCGCCATCGTGCCCCAGCTGGTTCCGGTGGAAAAGGCAATGAACGCCGCAAGCAGGAACACGCACGTGGGAAGCCATTCCACCGGAAGGCGTGTGTCCAGGATGGATGCAAGGTAGCCGCCGGTGTTGAGTTGGTCCGCACCCGTGAGCGAGGAGAGCCCCCATGCCAACCAAAGCACCGCCATCGCCGGCAGCATTTGGAACATGCCTTCCATTGTTCCCATCGCGACCAGTTCCCAAGACACTTTGCTTAGTAGCATTGCCAATGCCCCGGCGACAACCAGGCCCGCGGCACCTCCGGCAACAAGAGCCAAGTAGGAGTTGCCGTTTCCGATGACGTGGCCGAAGGTTTGCCATGTCGACATGTCGCCTTCGACAGGAGTTTGTAAACCGGTCCAGATGAGCACTCCGCTGATCACGATCAAGCAGATCACGATTGGCATGACCGCTGCGACCGTGTCTCGCCAGGAGGTCGAGGATGTCCAGCGGGAAGGATGAATTGGCTTGCGCGAGGCGGCGTTTTCTTCCTCCCACATCGGACCAAAATCTTTCCCTGATCGGGCGATGACAAAGACAAACCACAACGCCAACAGCGGATAGAAGCGATAGGGAAGGCTGTGCAAGAAAACCGAGAAAGTCATGTTCGTCGCGTCGATGCCCGCGTCGGTCAGTCCAGTCTGCAAGTAGCTCAGTTCCGTCGCGACCCAGGTGCTCACGAGGGTGAGGCCAGCAACCGGAGCGGCGGTTGAGTCAACTAAATAAGCAAGTTTGGCTCTCGATATGCCGTAGCGTTCCGCCGTGGTCCGCATGGTGCCACCAACCAGCAGCGTGTTGGCGTAGTCGTCGAAGAAGATCAACAACCCAGTGAAGCCGATCAATGTTTGACCGCCTCGGCGAGTTGACACACGGCGGGTCCACCCTGAGATCATCCGTGCCATGCTTCCCGCTGATTCCAAAACACCCACCATTCCGCCCAGAAGTAACGTGAAGGCGAGGACATGGAGATGGTCCCAATCGCGAACGGATTGATAGATCGTGAGAAAGAAATGTTTCGATGATTGGGCGAGTGTGTAAGCTGCGCCACCGTCTTCTTTGGAGGCTAACAGCCAAGTGCCAACGAAGATTCCAATCGCGAGAGGAAGCAGGACGCGGCGGGTGATCAGGGCCAGGATGATCGCGACGGCGGGCGGCAAGAGTGATTCGATGCCGTCGGTCATGGCGGTCTCCGTCGAAGGATTTCAGGGCGGCTGAGCGGCTATCGCAATCGAGACAGTCGAACCGGCGCGGACAGGCTTTGAGCGGCAGCGGCTTCCGATAGGCTGGCCGTCACATAACTCGGCAGTAACTCGCTGATTTCCGATCGATCGTTCGCAAACGATTCCAAACCGTCTAGCAATTCCAAGGCGTGCAAACGAATCGAAGCGGCGTCGCGACCATCGTAGCGGCTCGCGATTTTCGACCATCTCACACCGAGTTTTCCTCGAGCTTCCGCGGTCTCGTTGTCAGATAGGTCATCCGAATCTTCCCGCCACTGCATCTCGGCTTTCGCCAGCGATGCCAATCGAGAATCCGATGCTTTGCACATCAATGGGACACCGTCTTCCCAGCGTCGTAACTGCAAGCAAAGTGTTCGTCCCAAAACGCCGGCTGACGTTTCGGATTGTCTCATGCGTTCCAGTTCCAATTCGGTTGGCATCGTTTTGATCGACGCCAGCAAATCGCTCAGTTCGTTTTGCAATTGCTCGTCGGTTGCGAATGGCACCAGCTTCTCAACGTCGAAACCAAACGAAGCGCACCACTGGTTTTCGTTGTTCAGGATCAATTGATCCAGCAACGTGTTCGCTTGAAGTAGCAAATGATTGAGGTGATCGGTGGTGGATATGGTTTGTCGACAATCCCGCCAACTTTCGACGAGCCGACGCACAACCGAATCGGACCAAGGTTCCTGGGGTGTCTTGGGGACCGTTTCGGTCGACGGTGTCGTTGCGATCGCGGTGTGGGCGACCAAATCTTGAGCACGCAGGTGCGTTGTTTCGAAGGGCTCGACCAGCCAGCTGGCACGCAGACTCAAGTGCATCGCCGCGAGGTGTTCGAGAGAGCCGTTGCCCGCGAGTTCAGCAATCAATTCCCACTGGTCAATCAAGCCAGCCGCCTCGGTCAATCGAAACCGGCGTGTCGCCCGTTCGGTCTCGTCCCACAATTCCTGGGTCGCTTCGCTGATCTCGATTTCCGTGAATCGTGCCTTCTCAGGTTCGGGCGTCGGTGTCGCGGGAGTACGGTCGTCGTCCGGAATGTCATCTTTGTTGTTGGCGTCGGACGTTTCCGCCATTGCCATCTCGGCAACATCCGGTGTGTCCTCAACCGGCTCTGCTGCATCATCCGAGTCATCAGCCATCTCGGATGCAAGTTCAGCAACCGCGGGACCGCTGGGCGTCATCGATTCAACCGCGTCATCGAGAGTGGTTTCGTCCAGCTCCGTTTCGGCGTCTGGTTGTGGTTGAGTCTCAGTGCTTTCAACTGCGGGAGCAACCGCGATCATTTGCTCCGGTGATGCGGCGTCATCGGGAATCTCGTCCAACGCTTCGTCGTTGTTCGATTCGTCAGCGGTTGGTTCGTCCATCGGCGTCGTCGGAAGTTCGACTGGAACGGCACCGGTGTGTTCTGAGTACTGCGTGGCCAGTGTCGATTGATTGGCTTTCCGAGCCCCTAACCAGTACGCCAAGTAGAACGTGGCGGACAGGCAAAGAATCGAGAGCCCCACCAAGGTCCGGACTTCCGACATCCATCGTTTCCATCTGCCACGATGAGAACGCATCTCTTCGAGGACCAATTCGTTTTCGTTGCGCGGGGGCAAGTCTTCCAGCAACGAACGCTCGACGGATGGCTGAACCCAGTGCGATGTTTCGTCTGCCGTGATCGCGACGGTTTGTGCATCGCTGGCCTCAATCGCCACGTCAGCCAATCGGTTGACTGCCGCGGGAGGCAGACCAGGAATCAACACGTTGTTTTGAATCGGCGATGCTTGGTCGGTCGAAGCAAAGATCGTTTCTTGTGAAAACGATGTGTGCGACACGCTCTCCATTTCGAACGGAAGGATGCGGCCAAGTTGAACTTGTTGGTGTCGGTCGATTCGATAACGCGGATCCATCACTCGGTAGGCCGATGTGATGACTCGAGCTAGATGGCACTCGTTGACCGTTGACGGTTTGCTGACCTGGACCGACGCGAGAGCACCGGCGCTGCGTTTGGTCGCGGTGCGGATGATGTGCAACCGGCTTTCAAATGTCCGCAGACCCAACGTCGCGAAATGCAGGTCGTCTAGAAGATCGGTCGCTGCGATCGGATTCGGATGGCAATGACGGATTTGGTCAAAGATCGAATCGCTTGCTCGATCGTCCCCGTGGTCGTCTGAATCGTCCGATTCCGCCGTTGGCAAACCCGGGCGGGTCAATGCGTCACCCTCCGCCGCGTCGCGATCCGAATCCGGAATCGCGTCGTCGATCGAAGCATCGATCGGTCGGTCGTTGGGGGGAGTGTTTTCGGACATGTGCGAAAATGCTTGCCGAAGATCACATGGAACGTTCGGCGGCGGGAGTCCAAGAATCAGGTGTTACACAACGTGAAGGCTTGGCTGAGAGAGGCGATCGGGTCCGGGTGAGTGGGGATGAATTCTTGGGCGAGGTAGCCAGTATAACCGGTCTCGCGAATCGCCCTGATGATAGGTGGATAGTTGATTTCTTGGTTAAAATCCAGCTCTCCGCGGCCCGGATTGCCGGCGGTGTGATAATGCCCCACAAATTCGTGATAGCGGCGTAGATGGCGTATCACGTCTCCGTGCATGATTTGGACGTGGTAAATATCAAAAAGCAATTTCATCGCCGGTGAATCGACCGTTCGGATCAAATCGACGCACCGGTGGATGTCATCGCCCCAGTATCCGGGGTGTCCTTTCATCGGATGGGAATCGTCCACGCTGTTGAGATGTTCCAGCACAATTTGGACGTTGTGTTGCTCAGCGTAGGGAGTCACCCGCTTCCAGCAATCCACGCAATTTTGAAATGCGGTTTCTTCGGTGATGCCGGGCGCTTGCATGCCAGTGAACGTGATGACCGACGGCGCACCGAATTTCACCGCCAGATCGATTCCTTTGCGAAGCGACTCTTCGACGGCTTTGTGGTTAGCTCGATCGAGTGGGCCTTTTTGAAAACCGTGACTGCCGACCAGGGAGATTTCCAGTCCCATTTCTTTGATTGCCGGGTAGTGTTCGGCTCCAACGCCTTCCAATGCGACGTAGCCGATCTTTTTGGCTTCGGCGGCCAATGTCATCACGGGCATTGGTTTGAAACACCAACCCATGATTGATTGACGAAGGGGCTGGTTCGGTTGGCTACCAGCGATGGGACTGGATCCGTCCGCGGCGCTCAGTGTTTTCTGCGGTGACGTTTCGGATGGCTGCGTTTTTGAAGGCGGCGGGGGCTGGGCGGGCATCGCAGAAGTCCATCGATGGGGGATTCAGGGGGGAGCCACCATCATGATCGCTAACGACTGCTTCATTCAACTAGGAAAATGAATTGGCGAAGCGATCTAGTTGGACTGTTCGAGCGGTCGGCAGAGCAATTTCGTGACTGAAATCGAAGGTATTTCCAAGAGTTTTTGAGATCGGGTTCAAGCTCATCGTTTTGCCCGCAAAATTTTCTCAAGTTACCTAATCGGCACAGTCGATAGTTCTTTCACGCGACGCCCTGGCGTCGAACCCGCTCGGCTTGTTACATCCTGACCATCGGGTTGCCAATCTTCGCGGCCATGCCAACCGAAACTCTCGTCAATGGAATGACTCTCAGTGACATCCCTTACCGCTCGTCACCAATCGAAAACGGATTCCACCGACCTGAAACAAGCTCGCCGCGAAATGGAACTGGACCGAATGGCTGGATTAGGAACGTCCAAAACCGTTTCTCTTCCGCTTTCGCAAGTGGCTCGATTGCTGATTGATGCCGCCCAAAGCAACCGAACTTGGCTGATGGATTTCGCAGATGATGTGGTGCGAATCGACTCAGATTTGTATGAAGTCCTTCTGGCATACCAAGAACTGCGTAGCGATCTTCGCACCGCTTGATTGGTTGTCAGATTTGGATCGGATCCATCCACACGCACGACACTAACCATTTGTAACTCAGGAGCATTGCCATCATGCGATCAATCGCTGTCATCAACCAAAAAGGTGGTGTGGGCAAAACGACCAGCAGCGTCAATTTGGCCGCCGCTCTCGCTCGATCCGGTCGTCGCGTCTGTGTGATGGATTTGGATCCCCAAGCCCACGCGTCGTTGCACCTTGGGATCACCGCCATCGACGGAAGCGTTCCTTCGATGTACGAAGTTCTGTGCAGCGATATTTCGCTGACGGAAGCTCGTCAACAAGTCGGTGAAAACCTCTTCGTTGTCCCGTCAAACTTGGACTTGGCTGCCGCTGAAATGGAATTGGCCGGCGAAGTCGGCCGTGAAATGATTCTCAGCGACAAGCTCGCCGACGATGAAGAAGAATTCGATTACTTGGTTTTGGATTGCCCGCCAAGCTTGGGTGTGCTCACGCTCAACGCGCTGGTCGCGGTCGAAGAAGTGTTCTTGCCATTGCAACCACACTTCTTGGCGCTGCACGGTTTGTCCAAATTGCTGCGAACGATCGAAGTCGTTTCGCGCCGCATGAACAACAAGCTTCGCCTCAGCGGAGTCGTGTTGTGCATGTACGATGCGAACACACGTTTGGCCGCGGAAGTCAGCACCGACATTGATGAGTTCTTTGCCGCATCCAAAGACGGCCGCGAATTCTTTTCCGGTGCCAAGTTCTTTGACACTCGGATTCGCCGCAACATTCGTTTGGCAGAAGCTCCCAGCTTCGGACAATCGATCTTCGATTATTCCGGCGAGAGCAATGGAGCGATTGACTATCAATCGCTCGCGGAAGAAGTGTTGGCACAGGAAGTCGCCAACGCTCGAAAGACTTCCAGTGTGTCGACTCAGAATGCTCGCATGGCGGCCTGAGGCCACCTCGCGATTTTCATGTTGGGCCGGCGGATTCGCGTCGGCCCGAATGGTCAGTCAGGCCACTTCAATTCAGCGACCGGTTCCCGCGGCGTGATGACCGCGGAAACTGGAACCGGATGGCCCAAGATCACAAACGTGTTTTGAAAGGCGTCGTGAGGACCATGGCCACCAGGATGCACCGTTTTTCGAGCGGTGTCGACGAACAAGTCGCAACGCACATGGCTGGGCGGTTTGACCTCACCATCCTTCGGTTTTGAAACCTCGTACTCCGCGAACCACCAGACGTGGATGCCTTCTTCTCGGCGTCCAACCCAATGGTATTTCGCGGCGTTTTCAAGCTTCGCAGCAGGAATGCACGCGTCGTCATTTGCAAACGTCATGTGTCTCCCAAACGCTAGTTCTTGCGGCTTCAGATCAACGCTCGACTTCTCGCCGGTTGCTGGCTCGGACTCACGTTTGCCTGATTTCGAAAGCGTTGCATTGGCTTCCTTCATCAAACGCTCTTCATCGGCGAGCGACAAGCGAAACGCGATTTCGATTCGTTCGGACTCAGGATTCCACTGCAGTTCACAGAGTGTTTCCTGAGTGGGATGCAGTAGCAGCCCACTGAGAACCAGCCAGCAAGAAGTGACAAACGCAATCATTCGTCGGTGGCCTCGGATGATTTGCTGTCGTCGTCGCTTTCTTTCTTGCCTTCGTCGGCTGCTTTCTTCGGCTCAGGCTTGTCGGCTTCATCCTTCTTCTTGGTATCAGCCGGCTTCGCTTTTTCGCCTTCGTCCTTTGGCTTCTTGTCTTCGCCAGACTTTTTGGAAGCTTCGTCAGAGGCTTTGTCCTTGGAAGCGGCTTTCTTTTTTTCTTCCTCTTCTTTCTTCTTTTGGGCGGCCTTTTCTTTTTCGGCTGCTTTTCGCATTGGATTGCTGGATTTGCCTGATTGATAAAGCTTGAAGCGGCTTGGTTCCAACTTCGGTGGCCAATGGTTGTTGCCGCCATCGGTGTCCGCGATTTCTCGCTTTGGATCGATTTCTAAGCGAACGATTTCTTTTTCGCTCAGGAACAACCGCTTCACCTCCTTGCTGTTCACCCGCCAAATTTCGGCTGGCAATTGGATGTCCTCGGAGGTGTTGTCGGCGTAGTGAATTCGCAAAGGAACCGGCATCACCAATCCACCTTTGTTTGCCAAGTGCACCACGTAGAACCGCGTGGTCCGGCGAAGCATGGCACGTTGTTCGTCATCGAGTTTGTCCAAGAACTTTTGATAGTTCTTGCGGTCATTTTCTTCGACCTTGTCTTCGTCGTAGTCCGGCGCGTTGTAGAAATCCTTCAGACCGGGTCGCCATTCGATGCGGCGGCGAAGTGGCAACGCGCGGTTGCGTTCGTCAGAGATTGAATCTTCGCGAGCGTCTTTCTGCTTGCGTTTTCGCTCGGCGGCTTCGTCTGGATCGCCGCTGTCGATCAAGTACAGTTCGATTCCTTCGATCGAGACGTCAACGTGATCGGTGCTGTAGAACCAACCTCGCCAGAACCAATCCAGATCGGTGCCCGAGGCGTCCTCCATGGTGCGGAAGAAATCGCTCGGCGTTGGGCGTTTGAATTTCCAACGATTCGCATACTGCGAGAACGCATAGTCGAATCGTTCTCGTCCCAAGACTGTTTCACGAAGGATGTTCAGAGCCGTCGCGGGTTTTCCGTATGCGTTGGCTCCGAACTGCAGGATTTCATCGCTGCTGGTCATGATCGGACGTTGATTGCTGCCCCGCATGTAGGGAACGATCTTTTCCGGTGGACCGCGACGCGATGGATAGTTGTCTTCCCATTCTTGTTCGGTCAGGTACTGCAGGAACGTGTTGAGACCCTCGTCCATCCACGTCCATTGTCGTTCGTCACTGTTGACGATCATTGGGAAGAAGTTGTGGCCGACTTCGTGAATGATGACGCTGATCAGACCGTACTTGGTCGCTTTGCTGTACGTTCCATCGTCTTCAGGACGCGGGCCATTGAAGCAGATCATTGGGTATTCCATCCCGTAGACCGGACCGTTGACGCTGATGGCAACTTCGTACGGGTATTCGAAAGAGTACCGGCCGTAGACTTCCAGCGTGTGAGCGATGGACTCGCTGCTGTATTGGCTCCACAACGGTTCGGCTTCGTTGGGGTAGTAAGACATCGCCAAGACGGTCTTGTCGCCAACTGTGACGGGCATCGCATCCCAGATGAATTTGCGACTGGCAGCGAACGCGAAATCGCGAACATTCTTTGCCGTGAAGTTCCATGTCGCACGTTCTTTGGATTTGGATTTCTCGTTCTCTTTGGCTTCTTCTGGCGTGACGATGAATTCGAGATCTTCGCCCTTCTTCATTTTCGCCAAACGCGTCTTCCATTCCGGTTTGAGAACGTCGTCGGTGTTTTTAAGCGTTCCTGTCGAAGCAACCACCATGTCCGCGGGGACTTCGATGCTCACGTCGTAGTCACCCAGTTCCAGTGTGAATTCGCCTGAACCGAGGAACTGATGGTGTTGCCAACCGGTGTAGTCGGTGTAGGCAGCCATCCGTGGGAACCACTGAGCGATTTCGTAGATGTAGTTCTTGTCGTCTTCGAAGAACTCGTAACCGCCGCGAGCTCGAATCACCTTCGCGTCGACGATGTTGTAGCTGTACTCGATCGCCAATTGGGTCGACTTGCCGGGCGGCAATGGTTTGGCCAAGTCCACTCGCATCATCGTGTCGACGATCAGGTGATCGATCTCGCCACCTTTTCCATCGGTTACCGAGCTGATTTTGTAGCCGCCATCGAAGGCTTGTTGAGCCAACATGGTTTCGACGAATTTAAAGGTTGCTTGCGAGCCGATACCGGGAGCTGACTTGCTGGTGATGGCAACCGAATCGTTCTTGAATCGGTTTTGATCGAGTTGGACCCAAAGGTAGTCCAGCGTGTCAGGAGATTGGTTGTGATAGGTGATCTCGCAGGTGCCGCTGAGCGATTGGTTCTCATCGTTCAGTGAGATGTCAATTTTGTAGTCGGCCCGTTGTTGCCAGTACTGAGCTCCTGGAGCACCTGAAGCGGTGCGGTAAACGTTCGGCGTCGGCAGCCATGGTTCCAGAGGATGAAATTTGTCCGTTGGGTCGCTGTGTTTTGGGTTGGGCAACGGTTGTGCGGACGCGGTGCTCGGTGCGACCGCGGTCAGCAATCCCGCCATTGCGACGGCCAAACAAACCATTGCAGTGGAGAAACGAAGACTGAACGCAGGAGCCAAAACACGTGAAAGCAGGATCGATCGAAATCGCATCTTTCAAAGACCTAGGGCGGCGAGGTACCAAACTGGGATCAAACTGAAGCTTCACAGGATACTTCGCCACGAAACGCCGTTTGTCCACGTCACAGCCGTAATTTGGTTAGGGAGGTGATTCTCGCGGCAGCTTTTGATTGGCGAACTGTCCAAACCCATGGATTCCTCGCCTGAGGGGCTCAGTTTTCGCTCTCTGCTCTAGATAAAACGGCGCAAGCGTCACAAACGGAACGACTGGCATCAATTTCCACTTCGGGGGCAAACCCATTCGATATGCCCGGCTCACATGGCAATGCCGGGCTAGATTTTCGACAGAGTAGGAGCGTGATCCTGCCGTCATGATCTGTAACCGTATGAAGTCACTTCCATGTCCCAACGACCCTTCTTGCGATCGATCCAGCGATTTTTGCTCGAAGAAGATGGCCCGACCGCTGTTGAATACGCCGTGATGCTGTCACTGATCATTGTGACCGCGTCAGTTGGCATCAGCATTTTGGTCACCGAGACGAGCAACAGTTTGAATAACTCGTCCGACGCCATCGCCAATTGAATTGGATTGCCCCGTGAAAGCCAAGCGACCCACACGTCCGTTGCGTCAACAGTTGTTGATCGACCAAGACGTCCAAGTAGCGTTGATTCTGCGTGCTGTTCTCTACGGAACCGCGTGCGTTACCTATTTTGTTGTCATTCAATTCTTCACTCAGTCGATGATCCATCCCGGTGTGAACACCGCGGATTTGTTCTTGTCGTTGACAGATGAAGCGATGTACTGGGTGCCCGGACTGTTGGTTTTGGGGCCTTTGATGATTTACGACGTCTTGAAAGTCAGCAACCGATTTGCCGGGCCGATTTTCAGCATGCGTCGCGAAATGCAGAACTTGATCGACGGTAAAGAAGGTCGAAACATCACTTTCCGAAACGACGATCACTGGTCGACGATGGCGATGCAGTTCAACACCATCCGCGAGGAGTTGTTGGAACTACGAGCCAACATGCCCAGCGAAGCTGAAGAGGAAGATGAAGAAGACGACAGCTGGATGGATGCAACACCAGAAGACGACGCCGTCGCCGTTGGTTGATAGCGGGCGGTTGATTGAATCAGCCGTACCGCGTTCGCGGCGGTTAATCAGACGCCAACCGGGGCGAACGCCCATCGGCTAATTGTTGTCATTCGGTGTACGACCAAACGAACAGCCCGATAGCATTGGAACGAAAACGATTCCATGATGCCGATTCAGTTCAGCAGCGGAATCAGGCCAACCCCGCGTCTCGCATCAGCATCTGAAGATCGGCCCAAGCCGCCTTCTTCGCGTCTGGATTTCTCAGCAAGTACGCCGGGTGATAGATCACCAACACTTTGCTTTCGTGGTACTGGTGAAAACGTTGCCGAAGACGACCGATGGAGAGTTTGGTCTTCAGCAATGAATGAGCACTGACCGCACCGAGACACACGATGTATTCGGGACGCAGGATCTGAAGCTGTTGCTCAAAGTATTCGCGGCAATTCGCCAATTCGGTCGGATCGGGGTTTCGGTTTTCGGGCGGTCGGCATTTGACCGTATTGAGCAGGTAGATGTCTTCCCGCTGAAGCTTGCAGGCTTGAACCATTTTGTCGAGCAATTGCCCGGCACGCCCGATGAATGGTCGTCCCAATCGGTCCTCGTCGGCTCCCGGAGCTTCGCCGAAAAACGCAAATCTCGCGGCGGGATTGCCTTCGCCAAAAACGGTCTGGGTCCGGCACTTGGCCAGCAAGGTGCATTTGGTGCATCCAGCGACAACCGACGCCAAATTAGCCAACTGATTTTCGCGTTCCGCAATCGGCAAGCTGGTTCCCGGGTACGGATCGTCGCTGGCGGAAAATGATTCGACCGGTTGCAGTCGGCTATCCGGAGCGCGCGGTGGCGTTTTGACCTCTGGTCCGATCGAAGAACCAGCGGCGGATGTTTGAGGAGGTGATTGCGGACTGGTCGCCGCGACGGCGGGTTGAGAGTCAGCTGGGGCGGCGTCCTGGATCCAGCGTGAATTCCATGATTCGACCGATTCCGCCTTCGGTTGGGGGATGAACCGAACGCCGACCCGCTGCAAGTGAGCCAGCAGTTCTCCCGCGGCTTCGTGAGTTTCGCCGGGGTCGAGGTCGTTTTCTGGGGAGGTCATGGGCAACTGGAGAGGCGTTTTCGCGTCAAAAAAACGGTCATTGCGGGGAAGTTCGAGCAAGGAAGGGATTCTTGAAATGCTCGACGCAGCTTACCATTGGCAGGTTACCACCGATTCGTCGATCCTTTTACCCTCTGTTCGATTTTTGTCATGCCTGTCCCTCAAGTCGCCATCGTCGGCCGCCCCAATGTCGGCAAGAGCAGCCTGTTCAACTGGCTCGCTCGCCGTCGGCTCGCCATCGTCGATAACTTCGAAGGTGTGACTCGCGATCGCATGACCACCCTGATCGAGTCGGACGACCAGTTTTTTGAGCTGGTCGACACCGGCGGAATGGGAGTCGAAGACGCCGATGACCTGACCAGCGACGTGCGCCGGCAAATCGATATGGCCATCGCGTCGGCCGACGTGATTTTGTTGGTCGTCGACGTTCAGACCGGTTTGATGCCACTTGATGAAGAAGTCGTCGAACGCCTGCGGGGAGTGGAACGGCCCGTGATCCTGGTTGCCAACAAGGCTGACCAAGAGCACCAGGACATTCACGCGGACGAATTCCGACGCCTCGGACGAGGTCACCTGATCACGGTCAGCACCACGCAAAACCGACACCGAGATGACTTGATCCAAGTCATCGTGGATAGACTGCCCGAGAAGGATGAGGATCTGGTTGCCCCCGAGTCTTCGATGAAAATCGCGATTGTTGGGCGTCGGAACGTCGGCAAGAGCACGTTCGTCAACACTCTCGCGGAATCCGATCGGATGATCGTCAGCGAAGTGGCCGGTACTACGCGAGACAGCGTGGACGTGCGATTCGAAATCGACGGGCAGACTTTCCTGGCGATCGATACGCCGGGGCTGAGAAAACGCAAATCGATTCGAACGGACTTGGATTTCTACGGGACGCACCGAGCCCAACGCAGCGTCCGGCGTGCCGACGTTGTGCTGATGTTCTTTGACGCCTTGGAAAAGACGAGCAAGGTCGACAAACAACTGGTTGGCTACATCATGGAGCATCACAAGCCCGTGATCTTTGTGGTCAACAAATGGGACAAGGTCGACAAAGAGGTTCCAACCGAACGCTGGGTGAAATACCTGCGTCACCAATTCACCACGTTGTCCTACGCACCGATCGCGTTCATCACCGGGCAAACCGGACGCAACGTCAAAGCGGTGATGAACCACGCGGCGATGCTTTACAAACAAGCCCAAAGCCGAGTGTCGACGGGCGAACTGAACCGCATCCTACGAGCCGCGATCGAGCAGCATCCACCTGCGATGTACCAAGGCCGTCGGCCAAAGATCTTTTACGCGACGCAGGTATCGACCGAGCCACCAACGGTTGTGGTGATGTGCAGCGATCCCAAAGCTCTGACCCACGACTACCAGCGATACCTGATTGGTTGGATGCGAGATCACCTGCCGTTCGGCGAAGTCCCGATCAAGCTCTACATGCAACAACGCAGTCGGGCTGAAGCCAAAGCGGAGCGGTCCGGGCAAGGTCGCTCGTTGGAATCCTAGAACGCTTGAGCATCCGCTGAATCGCGGAAGAAACAGTGGTCTTGGTGCGTCTCGCAAAATGGCGCGCCACATGCACTCGTAAATCGTGCCCGATGGGGTAAGTGCCTCAGTCATCGCAAATTTTTCGCGATGCGAACATCCGATTGCAGCGAAGTACCATGTCAACGACTCAAAACCATCCCCAGCCCTCTGCGCCACCCGCGCAAGGATACGTGCCGTCGCCCGAAACGCATTCCATCGTGATCGGGTACATCGTCTGGATCTTTGGTTTCTTCGGAGCACACCGTTTCTACTACGGGAAGCAAATCACCGGAACGATCTGGTTCTTCACCCTTGGGCTAGCAGGAATTGGATGGCTGATTGATTTGTTCCTGATTCCGGCAATGGATCGAGGTGCCCAGAGACGGTTCACGTCCGGCCCAGTCGACTACACCATGGCCTGGATTCTGTTGACATTTTTGGGGCTCTTTGGGATCCACCGCTTCTATCTCGAAAAGTGGATCACCGGCGTTATCTATCTCCTGACCGGTGGGCTTTTTGGCGTGGGTTGGCTGTACGACTTGTGGACGCTGAACGAACAAGTCGATCAATACAATCGCCGTGCGTGATCGGTTGCGATCGAGTTGTCTTATCAAAGAAGCGTTGATGGATCGCTCCGGTGAAGCACAGGCAGGCGTGAACTGCCTACAATGGAGCCGAGCGTCCGGTTGATTTCGAAATTGACTGGACGCTTCCCCGCCCCATCATCCCACCGTCTTCGCGATTGAGGTTCACTCATGCGCACGCTTCCTCTGCCCGGCATTGCACCGATTTTGTTTGTGGTGCTCTTGGTTCTCTCCACGTGCTCTCGGGCCAATGACGCTCCGGCGGAAACGACCGATGGCGATCAATTGGTGTCTGTATACTTCGAGCAGCAAACTCGTTTGTTGACGGAACGATCACTCGCGGACATCGAGGATTTGGAGGACTGGACGAGCAAGCGAGCGATGTACCGGCAGCAACTGCTGGACATGTTGGGATTGAACCCGATGCCAGAACGGGGCGAATTGCACACGACCGTGACAGGCGAAGTTCGCAAGGACGACGTGGTGGTCGAAAAGCTGCACTTCCAGTCGATGCCGGGATTGTATGTGACCGCGAATTTGTATCGGCCGGCGAAAGTGGCTGAGCCCCTGCCAGCGGTTCTGTACGTGTGTGGTCACGGACGCGTCGTGGAAGACGGCATTAGCTACGGAAACAAGGTTTACTACCAACACCACGGTGCATGGTTCGCTCGCAATGGCTACGTTTGTTTGGTCATCGATACCATCCAGCTTGGTGAGCTTGAAGGAACTCATCACGGAACCTACCGTGAGAAGATGTGGTGGTGGAACAATCGTGGCTACACACCGGCGGG
>NZ_DDGH01000048.1:226689-231577 GCF_002337565.1 Rhodopirellula sp. UBA1907
GGCGGGCGTCGAAGCCTGGAACAGCACGCGGGCGATCGATGTGCTGCAAGCTCGAGCCGACGTCGATCCCGATCGGATTGGTGTGACGGGGCGAAGTGGCGGCGGAGCCTATTCATGGTGGGTGGCCGCGATTGACGAACGTATCCGAGCGGCGGTGCCGGTGGCTGGGATTACCAGTCTGCACAACCATGTGGTCGATGGCTGCGTCAGTGGGCACTGCGATTGCATGTACATGGTCAACAGATATCGCTGGGATTTCCCGATGGTCGCCGCGTTGGTTGCTCCACGACCGTTGCTGATCTCCAACTCCGACCGCGATTCGATCTTTCCGTTGGAAGGTGTCGTGGACGTCCACGCCAAGGTGCGAAAAATTTACGAGCTTTATGGAGCGGAGGAAGACCTCGGTTTGCAGATCACTTCCGGTCCGCATAGTGACACTCAAGAGCTACGCATTCATGCGTTTCGATGGATGAATCGCCATCTGAAAAAAGATGAGTCACTGGTCGACACCGTGGCGACCAAACTCTTCGACACCAAACAGCTGCAGGTGTTTGATGAACTGCCGGAGGACGAACGCGTGACAACGATTCACGAAACCTTTGTTCCCAAAGCAACACTTGAGAAAACGTCATCAACACCTGAAGAGCTGGCAACGTTGAGTGAACATTGGAAAGAACAACTTCGTGAAATGACGTTCGCGGGTTGGCCGGATGATGTTTCAATAGAACAAACGTTGGAAGTGGTCGAGCAACTCAAACGCGACGATGCTGAGGTCACCTTTGCACAGTACACGAGCCAAGACCCATATGTCCTGCCATTGATCGTCGTGCATCCAGCCAAAGCGGAGAGCGATACTTCACCAAAGGAGCCAGCCACGGCAGGTTCGCCCGTCGATGTGGTTGTGTTGGATCAAGCGAGTTGGGAACGAGCTGCGTCCGGCCTGGCGGTTGTCGCCCCGCAACGTTATCCGAACGTGCAGCCTTCTCAGGATGTTTGGAACGAGATGATCGACTCGGGGCGTCCGACGGTCTTGATCGCACCTCGCGGAGTTGGCCCGACCGAATGGTCGCGTGATGAGCGAGAGAGAACACACATTCGTCGCCGTTTCATGCTGTTGGGACAAACTGTTGCCGGTATGCAAATTTACGACGTCGTCAGCGCCTTGAAAGCACTGAGTGGACTTCGAGATGACTTGGCATTGGCCGGTCCATGGACATTGAGTGGAAAGAGCGATTCGGCGTTCATCGCGTTGCATGCTTCCGTTTGGTCGGACTCCATTGCCAATTTGAAACTGTTGGATCTTCCGACATCCAATCGAGATTCACCGGATTTGTTGAACGTCAGCCGGGTGCTCGATCTGCCTGAACTTCTCGGCATCGCAACAGGCGACGTCGAGGTGTCGATCGGAGGCAGCACCCAGGCTGAGTGGCGGAAGAAGGCTGAGTCAAACCCACTTCTTTCCAGCGTTGGTTGGATAGCCGAGTGACGGGAACGACGGGTGGGTGAGCGGACTTTCGACAGCCGGTGTGGTCGCGTGCAGTTGTTCCGTGGTCGCGGGACTGATTGCATTCGCAGTGGTCGCGAGAAAGCGAGGCCGTCGCGTCAGCTCATTGCCTTGAGTTGTGCTTTGACTGAACACGTCGGGCGTGACGTGACATGAATTGCAACTCAGCGTTCTTCGGAACCTTTCAACTCCGTTTTCAGCGACTCTTCGGTGCGTCGCTCTTTCTCGGTTGGTATCGGCAGTGACTTTCGTTTCACTGGTCTTTGATACCAGCCTCCGCGATAGACGCTTAGCACGCCAAACTTGTAGCGGGCGATTAAGCCAGCGGACAACATGCCGATAAATACTATCGGAAAGAAATAGCCAATTTCGAATCGACCGAACAACGCGGGGGCCAAGAGGCTGAACGATAGTGTGGCGACAATGAGAGAGCGAATCCATTCATGTCCTTTCGGCATCTCGACGAACATTCGAGCTCCGCAACCTTTGCATTCGTATTGCAATGAGAACAATACGGAGCCGATTTCGTTCGTTGTCCGGCAAAGCGGGCATTCATTTCTGGCGATTGCAGGAGGAGCGGTTGGCTCCGATTCCGGCGGTGGAGTTGACGGCGTTTGATAAGGGGTCGCACTCATTCAATCGGTTCGCTCAAAAATGATTCTGACTTTAGCCAAGTGTTACTTCCTGGATGCTTTGATCGAGTCCTAGAAATTCCGACAGTCGATTGACTTCCGACTCTGCGGCTAGACGGAAGGTTCGCTCCTTTGGACGGCGATCGATATAACCAAAGTCAACTTTTAAACCTCCTGCTTCCACGACAGCGTTTGCCCAACCAATGATTTGGTCTCGCCAGAGAACCGGCATGGCATAGTAACCTAGTTTGCGTTTGTGCTTGGGCGTGTAGGCTTCGAAGCGGTAGGTCCAATTCCAAAGGTGCTCGAATCGGGTTCGGTCTCGAACGACCGGATCGAACGGTGCAAGAATGCGAACGATATCCGTTTTCATCCTTCCGCGCCGTCCGGAGTCCAGCGACAAGTATTCGACCTCGTCGATCGTGTCGACGCGTATTCGACCAGCGTCGATCAATCCTTGCAGGCACCTTCGTCGATCGGCGACACTTTCGACCAAGTATTTGAAGTGAGACAGTTCGCTGAGCAGAAATCGACGTGTCGTCGCGCCCATCGCTTGCAGCGTTGCGAGCATGATTTCTTGCAGCCGTTCCTCTGGGGGCCGCGTTGGTTCAATCTCATCGGCCACTTCATAAACGCGGATGCCATTGTTCCGGTTGGCGACTCGTAGAGCA
This sequence comes from Rhodopirellula sp. UBA1907, assembly GCF_002337565.1. NCBI lineage: Bacteria > Pseudomonadati > Planctomycetota > Planctomycetia > Pirellulales > Pirellulaceae > Rhodopirellula > Rhodopirellula sp. UBA1907. Next base: position 229,497 of record NZ_DDGH01000048.1, read on the forward strand.
CCGCGATTGTGCAGTGACTCCATGGCCATTTTCGCCGACCGAGAGAATCCGCCCCAGTAGTTTTTGACGCGTTCGCCACCGACATGCGATTCCAAGTCTTTGGAATGCATCGGGCCGTGTTGCCGAATCACATCGAGCGTTTTGCGATGTTCGGCGGTCAGTTTCTTCTCCGTTTTGGGGTGCACGATTCGCCAAAGATCTTTTGAGAGGAATCCGTAGGCGTACAGATAGCATTCCTCCAAATCGAGATCCGGGTAGTGGCGTTCCAGGTCTCCCGCACGATAGTTTTTGACACGATGTCGGAGGATCAGATCCTGAGCTCGTGCTGGGCAACGAATCGGATCGGCTTGGACGAAACCGAGACGTTCGATCACGTCGGCCAACCCGCAGGGTGAAAACAAGCTGTCGGTCAGCACTCGTTTTCGAAATTGATCCAGGGACGGCATAACTGCTTAGGTGCGAGGGTCTCGGGGCTTCCACCCCGAGCTATTGATGACGGCCCCTTCCGGGGCGGTTTGGCATGCACGGCTCCGGAGGAGCCCTCGTTTTTAGCTCGGGGCGGAAGCCCCGAGACCATTGGTGAATATGACAACGTCGCCCCGGACGGGGCCGTCGTCAAGCATGCAGCACATCCATTCACACCATGTTTTAGCGACTCGTCCCCTCGCCCACTGGCTGGAGTTCTTACCCACCGCACTTGGCTAGTGGCGCGTTCGACTACTCTTCCTGAGACTTCGGAGGGAACGAGTCGCTTGCTGCGATCCCTCGGTCCAGTACCCAAACGTTGCGGAATCGGACGGGGTCGGAGTGATCTTGCAACAGAGTCGGCAATGGAAGAGCTTCCTCGGCTTTGCCGGCGCCGGTTGGACCTGGCAACGCGACGTTGTCTTGGACCTTCACGCCATTGACCCACGAGGTCACGTGAGCGGGACGCAGCTTCTTGCCGTCGGCGCCGAATCGTGCGGCGGTGAAGCGGATGTCATAGGTTTGCCATGTGAGTGGTGGGAAAGCCATGTTCAAACGTGGTGGCTTGAATCGATAAAGAGCACCCAGGCCATTGAAGACTCGTTCGGTACCAAACGAATCAAGAATCTGACACTCGTATCGGCTCTGCAAATAGATGCCACTGTTGCCGCGTTGTTGACCTTGTTTGCCTGGCATGTGAGGAATGCGGAATTCCAAGTGTAGGTCAAAATCGTTGAGCAACCAATTGACGTTGGCACCGTGAGCGAGCAAGCCTTCGTCGGTGATCCGAGCCTTTGTGAATTGATCCGTGTTCTCGCCGTTGAAGAGCACGAGTGCTTCCTTAGGCGGTTGCGCACCCATGGTGGAGCTGGTTCGAATCACGCGAGGCAATTCACCGAGTGAGTCACCGTCGAAATTGATCAAGCGACATTTCTCGGGACCAGCAAACAATGCCCATGGTCCACCGGACAGAACCAGCGTCTCTCCGTTGCGGCGGCCGATCAAACGGAGTTGCGTTGCCTCGTTGAATTTCTCATCGCCGGGAAGTCCACCTTCGTAGGCGAGGGCTTCGAACTCACCCGAACCGAGGGCACGAATTTGAATTCCGAAACGTTGGTTGGCGGCCTCGGTTTGAATCGAAACGTCGCCGGCGTATTCACCGATCAATTTGTAATCGACGGAGGCTGGGCCATCGGTGGGTGGCAAGGTCCAGACACCCTTTTCGACCCAGGCCGGATCTGGTTTGGGCTCGGACGGTTGTTCTTTGGATTCTTCCGTCGCCTCTTCTTTTGGGGCGTCTGCCGCTTTGTCGGCTTTCTTCTCCGACGCCTTCACTTCCTTGGCGTCTTTGGAGGCGTCCTCAGCCTTCTTTTCGGCCTTTTCCTGGGCCGGTTTGTCCTCGGATTTGGAGTCGTCCGACTTCTTGGCGGCGACGGAGTCCTTTTCTTGTGCCGACACTGTCTGCGGCGTCAGCGACACCGTCAGGCACAGAGCGAGCAAACCCGTGAAAACGCGTGGGGTTGGGGTCGCGAGAAATTTGCGAAATGACATACTCGAACGGGTCTCGTGCTTTCGGGGATGGTGGGCAGTCTGGGGGGAGCGGCTGTGTTGTTTTT
>NZ_DDGH01000012.1:0-8115 GCF_002337565.1 Rhodopirellula sp. UBA1907
AACTTCGTTTCGGGAGAGGTACGGTGTGCGAAAGCAGCGTTAATACCTTTATCAACAAACTGCACGACCTCTTCGCTCGGGGTGATTGAGCAAGTCCTGGTACCTCTGCTGATCTCAGTGATTCAGCAAACCGGGCGTGTCTTTTTGCGTGACTCGCCGAAAGATGTCCTGCAACAGGATTTGTTCCAGCGTCGTGTCGCGTCCCAAGGGAATCCATCCGAGAGTTTGCGGATTGTCGTCGAAGTCATCCACACGACTGGTGCGTGAACCATCGTGACGTTGTCCGGCGGTGGTTTCGGTCGCGTACTGAGTTCGATCGGTGTCTTCCAAGTCCTTTTGGACGATGATCTCGACGGAATAGCCGTTCGAGTGCGGACGAACATGGACGATCGCTCGGCGTCGGATGGATTGCAGTGTGCTTTGCAAACGTTCGAATCCGGGCGAGCTGTCTTTCCGCCACGGTTCCAAAATGGAACCACCGACTTTGTAGCTCGTTTCGAGTCGACCTTCGAGAACGGCACCAGGTTGATTGACCACCGGTTGCTCCCGAGAGACCCGAAACACATCGTCGACCGCGTCGACCACCTGCAACCACAGAAAGTCAGCCGGAACGGGCGGTAGATCCAACGGATTGGGAACGTACTGCGGCGGCATGTCGGTTCCAAGCCGATACGCAAGTTGCCCACAACCGGCCGACATCAACGCCAATCCGCAAAGGACCAACCACTGCACGCGAAAGGTACAGCGTTGGTGCTGGGTTCGGTGGTGGCAAACGCGTTGGTTCCGAGTCGAGCGATGTCGTGATGCGCAATTGGCCATTCCGCCTACCTTTGCATCGCCGGTCGAGCAGACACCTGGATCAACGGTTTTGCTTCCGGAAAATCGTCGGGATAGAACGACCAGACAGGAACACGTTGGCGAACCTCGACCATCACGTTTTCCTGGTCCGCACGAATTTTTTGCTGACGAAGAATGTCTGAGATATCGTCTTGAAGCTCTCCAACCGGAGTCACTCCAGCGTCTTCGCGTTCCAACACTCTGATGATGTGATACGCATCCGTATCCTCGATGATCTCGCTCATCTTGCCGGTTGGCAACGAGAAAATCTGCTGATCGAGAGTCGTCGAAACCAAAGAACCTTGGTTCGTCCAATCATGCAATCCGCCTGAACTCGCAAACGGTTCTTCACTCTTTGCTTTCGCGACCGCTTGCATGTTACCGCCATACAACGCTTCGCGTCCCATCTCGGTGATTGCGTTCATCGCCGCATCGCGGGTTGGATGATTGCTGAACATGACCGTCAGCTGCTCCCAACGAGCCCGAGCTTTGTGTTCGTATTCGGATTGATGTTCCTGGTAGTACCGCACAATCTCGGAAAGCGAGACCGAGGGATCTTTGTTGACCTTGCTGCGGATGTACAAGCTCCCCAGCATCTGGTCCATGAATTCGCGTTGGCGGAATGCGAGCGACGATCCTTCTTTGCGAAGAAGATCATCGAGTTCCGCCTTCGAATCCACTTTGGCTTTTTTCATCAGCCCGGGCAGTTCCGTTTCATAGAACATCTGACGAGCCTTGGCGGCCATCGTCGCTTCCGCTTCGCGACGCTTGTCCGCAGCAGCGGTTCCAACTTGTTCCAATAAAAACGCTTCGCGAAGCATTCGACTTTGGATGGTTTGGACGAGCAGGCTGCGAGTCATCCGCAACTTCACGTAGTGCAGCTCGTCCTCCGGCACTTCTCCACTGGCTTGCGAGAGCATGCGAGAAAGCTGAGCATCCACGCGTGGTTTCAGCTCGCCAAGCAGAACTCGTCCTTGTCCAACAACGGCCATAACGGTCGCGGGATCGGTGGGAAGCGGTATTTTCTTTGCTTCTTCCACTTCTGCGGGGGAGGGCATCTGCGCATGCACACGCGGCACTGCCATGGCGGTTACCCCAATCACCAACGCAATCCAAGCGAAACAACGAGGGACAACGTGATGGCAGGGCGAAGGCATGGTGACCCCAATTCGCAACGGAAACAAATGAATGAGTTCGGCTTGTAGAGAAATCGAACGCGCATTGGCAACCGCGATTTAGCGACAATCGATGGATGAACAATGGTTTTCCCTCGTATATCGACTCGGTGTCGCATTGCTGGCACCGTCACCAGGCGAAACAATGCGTGAAACCCTGACCGTGAAACCGCTCCACTTCGATTGAAACCAGCCATGGATTATCGCCCTGTCCAACTCGACGACGCCTTGGAAAACGACCTGCGGCAATTGGTCCGTCTTTCGATCGCAGAGGACTTGGACATCGCCGTCGACTGGACCACGGTCGCCATGATCGCACCCGAACGCCGCGGTGCCTGCCAGATCGTCCCTCGATGCACTGGGATCGCGGCGGGGATCGCTTTGGCACCATGGATCGTCGATGAGTTCGATGCCGATTTGGAAGTCGAGGTTTTAATCGACGAGGGTGCTCCATTGGTTCCCGGAAAACCGATCGTGCGGCTTTCAGGTTCGGCCAGGGATCTGCTGACCAGCGAACGCGTCTTGCTCAACATTCTTTCGCGACTGTGCGGGGTCGCGACCTTGACCGGACGATACGTCGAAGCGATCGGCGAACACACCGCTCGACTGTATGACACTCGCAAAACGACGCCCGGTTGGCGACGGCTCGAAAAGTATGCGGTGCGTTGCGGCGGTGGCCATAACCATCGCACCGGCCTGTACGATGGCTTTCTGATCAAAGACAACCACCTCGCTCTCGGTCGCAGCGAGAACGATCCATCCTCCAAATTGACTGCCGGCGAAGCGGCGACCCGAGCCGTCTCAATGCGGGGTGCCAGCGTCAATCAATTGGTTGCCCCACCGATGGTTGAAATCGAAGTCGACACGCTGGAGCAATTTGAACAAGTCGCCACGACGGGCATCGACATTGTTCTGCTGGACAACTTTTCGTTGGATGACCTTCGCCGCGCGGTGGCTCGACGAGATGAGCTGGGCGTGACACTCGACTTGGAAGCATCAGGAAACGTCACGATCGATACGATCGGCAACGTCGCTGCGACTGGCGTGGACCGAATCAGCAGTGGAGCTTTGACGCATCAAGCGACGTGGTTGGACCTGGGGATGGACTGGCTCGACGGGTTCGCGACCTAGTGTTGGGGAAATCAGGCCGTTGGTAGCGGTCATTCACTTCCTCTTTGTACACCGACCATGCCGTCAACTCACTCGGACGCTCCGCCTGCATCGTCGAAGTCCGCCGATTCACCTCAATCGGTGTCCATCCTGGGCAGCCGGCACTGGTATGACTTCGTTCAGCCGTGCCTGGATTCGGCATCGATTTTGGCATCCTTGGTGATGGTCAAATTCGCTGCGAGAGGTCATGTCGACGATGCATCCTTTGCGATGGGATTGATCGCGGTCATCGTGTTCTTTCTCTGCAGTCAATTGACTGGACTGCAACGAGGCGACCGTCGCGCGTGCACCGACAGCGAAATCATTCGCGTCATAACAACATGGACGTTGACGATCCTGGTTTTAGGAGTCATCGCCTTTGCCACTCGCTACGGACAATACTTTGCTCGATCGGTAATTCTTTCTTGGTGCGTGCTGTGCCCCGCCATGATCGGCCTCTCGCGGATGTGTCTGCGAATCGTGCAATACGGATTGCTTCGTCGCGGGGTTGGTGTTCGACGAGTCGCGATTGCAGGCTGCAATACCCTCGGACATCAAACACAATCCAATATCGAATCGGACTCATCGCTCGGCCTGCAGTTCGCCGGCTTCTACGATGACCGCAATTTCACTCGCGGAAAAAGCGACAATGGAAGTGGCGAAACCGGCTGCAATGATTCAGATGAACTGAACTCAATCGAATCCGAACCAGCGGTCTCACTGCAAGGCGATTTGAATGACCTGATTGCCGCGGCACGTTCGGGCGAGATCGAAACGGTGCTTGTGACCCTTCCCATGCGAGCCGAAAAGAGAATCCGGTTTCTGCTGGACGAACTGAGTGACTCGACCGCATCCGTCTACATCGTTCCCGATTTTTTCGTGTTCGAACTGCTTCACGCGCGCTGGACCCAAGTCGGCGGTCTGCCGGCGGTCAGCGTCACCGAATCGCCGATGTTCGGCATCGACGGTGTTGCGAAACGGGCGGCGGATTTGATCATCGCGACGGCTGGATTGCTCGCGATTTCTATTCCGATGTTGCTCATCGCGGCGGCTGTCAAACTGACATCGCCCGGCCCGGTGTTTTTCCGTCAACGTCGCTACGGTTTGGACGGCCAAGAAATTCGCGTTTGGAAATTCCGCTCCATGACGACCTGTGATGATGGTGCGGTCGTCAAACAGGCCACCGCCAACGATTCGCGAATCACCCCTCTGGGAGCGATCCTCCGGAAAACCAGCCTGGACGAACTCCCCCAGTTGTTCAACGTGATCGAAGGATCGATGTCATTGGTCGGACCGCGGCCTCACGCGTCCGCACACAACGAACAATATCGCGGTTTGATCCGTGGTTATATGATGCGGCACAAGGTCAAACCGGGAATCACCGGACTGGCCCAGGTCAACGGCTGTCGCGGCGAAACAGAAACGGTCGATAAAATGGAACAGCGAATCCATTTCGATCACCAATACATTCGCTCTTGGTCGTTGTTGCTCGATATAAGAATCCTGTTCCGAACGCTGCTTGTCGTTTGGAAACAACCCGAAGCGTACTGATCCCACCCCTCGCATCGATGTCACATGTTTCCCTTGCTGCTCATCGATGGATACAACGTGATCGGGCCGGTGGCTCCTCCGTCGCGTGGTGCATCAGCGAACTGGTTGCAGGACGAACGCCAGTTGCTACTCAACCGATTGTCGGAACATCTGACCGACATCATTCGCACTCGCACATGCGTTGTCTTTGACGCTCGCAATCCGCCGCATGGCGTGAGCGATCGAATGTCGTTCGCCGACATGGATGTTCGTTTCGCGGTCGGCTACCCAGAAGCGGATGACTTGATCGAAGAACTGATCTTCCAACATCCAAATCCAAAGTCATTGACTTTGGTGTCCTCCGATCACCGTCTACACGCCGCCGCCAAACGCAAGAAAGCATTGCCAATTGATTCCGATGTTTGGTTGGACGCGTTGTTGGATGGGCAGATCCAAATGGCCAAGCTTCCGAAAGAAAATTCCAAACGAAAACGTCCCAAGCAGTCGGACAGCCTATCTGCTGAATCATCCGACGAAGCGGCTTCGAGCGGACCAACCCTGGACGCGATGCTGGACACCGACGAAATCCAGAAGTGGCTCGATCAGTACGGTTCGGATTGAGAGCGGAAACGCAATCACAACACCCCAAACCTGACTCAGCCGACGCTATGAATGCACTCTCGCGATCGTCAGGTTTCGCATTGGCCTCCCGTGTATGCTGTGGCCTTCGTAGACCGATGGTCCCTTTTGAATTTTGACTCTTGGCGGATTTGACTGAAATGGCTCTGGTGTTGACTCGTGGACTGGTTGCCTTCGGATGTCTCGCAATCGCATCGGCGGCCCCGGTGCTGGCTGATGGACCGGCTGACAACCAAGCCGAAAACGTTCGTCCGATTCCGCCGGCAGGAATCGAAGTCGACGCGGAAGCAGTGGATGCTCTGCAAGCCAAAGCTGCCGTGGTTCGTTACCGCTGGCATCAATTGGTCGACGCCGCGAGCATGGACAAACAAGGATCAACGGCACTCGCTCGATTGATCGATCTCGAACCCGAAGTCCTGGTGTTTCCTCGTGCGGTGGAGATGACGATCGAGCAATCGATTTTTTACTCGCCCAAAGCATTGGTGGACGCGGAGCGATTGTTGCAAATTGCCAACGAACGAATCGACCGGATCGCCGCCGGTGCCTCCTGGGCCGAGGTGGTGGGCCTGGGTACGAGCAACGAAAAGCAACTGCTTGCAGGTGGCTATCGATCCAAGATCGACGATTCGTTTCAACCCTACGGTGTGGTCGTTCCAGCGAACGTGAACGCCGTGGACGCGTTGCCGATCCGAATGGATGTCTGGCTGCACGGCCGAGGCGAAAAGGTTTCAGAGTTGGCGTTTCTAAACAAACACAGCAACCATCCAGATCGTTACCGAACGGGCAACGAACCGATGCCCCAATCCGCCATCGTCGCCCATCCATACGGCCGCTATAGCAACGCGTTTAAATTCACTGGAGAAGTCGATGTTCTGGAATTGATCGATTACCTGCAGCACCGCGTTGCCATCGATGATCAACGCATTGCCATTCGCGGATTTTCGATGGGTGGTGCGGGATGCTGGCAATTCGCGACGCACTATGCCGATCGATTCTTTGCTGCCACGCCCGGCGCAGGATTCTCCGAAACGCCGCTATTTCTGAAAGTGTTCCAAGGCGAAGACGCCGCCGGAACCGCTCCCGCCCACCAAAAAACTTTGTGGCAACTATACGATTGCCCACCGTGGGCCGCCAATCTGCGCAATCTGCCGACCATCGCCTACAGCGGCGAAATCGATCGACAAAAGCAGGCCGCTGATGTCATGGAATCAGAACTGGAGAAACACGGCATCGACTTGGTGCACTTGATCGGTCCTCAAACCGCTCACAAGATCCATCCCGATGCCAAGCAAGAAATCGCACGCCGGTTGGATTTGATCGAACAACAGATCCAGCCCGGCGTTCCCCGCAACGCCCACCTGACAACCATGACGTTGCGGTATTCGAAGATGCACTGGATGGAAGTCACTGGCATGCAACAACACTGGTCACCGGCCACCGTTGATGCAGCGGTAATACGACATCCCGCTGACTCGGGCGAGCAGATTGAGATCGAGTGCGAAAACGTGACTCGCCTGCGTGTGAACTTCGACGCAGGGCAGTGGCCAGGAAAACCCAACGGACGTGTGGGCGTGATGATCAATGGAAACCAGGTCACCAACGCTAGCAACGGCCCGATGGTGGGATCCGATCGTTCTTTCGCCGCCGAATTCATGTACGACGGAGAATGGAAAATTGCCACCGAAGACTCCACTTCGCTTCGCAAGCGGCCTGGGCTTCAAGGGCCGATCGACGATGCCTTCTTGGACCGATTTGTCTTTGTGATGCCATCGGGAACTTCCGCCGATCCGATCGTCGAAAAGTGGATTCAAGAGGAATCGAAGCACGCCATGGATCATTGGCGATTGCACTTCCGAGGTGACATTCGTGTGATCCAAGACACGGATGTCGACGCGGCAATGGTAGCGGATCAAAACGTGATTCTGTTTGGCGATGCCACCAGCAATCAAGTGATTGCACAGCTGCTACCCAAACTGCCGCTGAACTGGACCAAGGAACAAATCCGCATTGGAAACAATGAGGCCGACAGGGCAGGGCACGTGCCAGTGATGATCTACCCCAACCCGGAAAGCCCGAATCACTACGTCGTGATCAACAGCGGATTCACGTTTCGCGAATACGACTATTTGAACAACGCACGTCAGACCCCCAAGCTACCCGACTGGGCGATCTTGAATGTCAGCAAAGGCTCGACTTTCCGCGACCCAGGCAAGGTCGTCGCGGCGGGCTTCTTCGATGAAGCATGGCAACCGAAGTGATTCAACGAGGTGTGAGGGTTTGATAATCATCGAGTTTGAAACGCACGAAATACCGTTCGTTCGGCGCCTCCCGATTGGCGTTCGAAAGCGTGGTGAGTATGGTCACATGGTGCTGTTCGAAACCCAGTTTCGCCCAAACCAACTCGCTGGCGATGACAAAGGGCCCTCCGCTCCCCATGTCGGTCTCGCTCAATTCGCGTTGTGCAACGGCAGCGTGCGTGCGATCACGCAAGAAATCGATGCGGAAATCTACAACGCCCTCGGCCGCCGCAATGGTGGTGAAGTCATTGACTCCGACGGTTTCTGAATCGTTCTGCGAATGGTTGAAATTCGGCTCCTTCCGATTCGAATGACCATCTAAGCAGGTCGGCAGGAATGATCGGGCATAATCATGTGAGCCGTTTGGGCGTTAGGCTGGGCTGCGAAATGTTTGATGTTGGCGTTCGGATAGCGAATGCAATTTTCCTTCCGGCTCGCTGTCTTTCTTCATCCTGGTAGGGATGTCAGATGGTAGCCGGGGGTTGCTG
>NZ_DDGH01000082.1:0-2702 GCF_002337565.1 Rhodopirellula sp. UBA1907
GCCTGATCTCTGTGCCTGATCTCCGTGCCTGATCTCCGTGCCTGATCTCCGTGCCTGATCTCTGTGCCTGATCTCAACGACAGGTCCATTGCGACAATGACCAAACCACGGATGACACTCGGACACGCGTTCTGACAAAGGATCCCACGCCGTTTCGCGAAGCGGCCCACCCGCACCCCGAAGTCTATACACAATTAAGACTTACGGTTCCGGAGGGTTGAAACGACCCCGTGGTCGAAATCGACTGGATGCGTCATATTCTTGGCCCCAATCAGATTCATCCCCCTCTGCTCAAGAGCCTTCCCTTGCTAACGATTGAGAAATACTCCTTCGGCGTCGGTGACCGTTTCGCCCATCAAGCGGCCGCTCAACTGCGATCCTTCACTCGTTTGGCCGAAAAGGGCATCCACGTCGCTCCGGTTTGGAATAAATCCAATCGCGAACACACCTTTGTCGGCTCGCAACCAGAGAGCGTGCACGACGCCGCAGCGGCCGCCGTCAAAAAGCTTGGCTTCGATCGCCCTTGGCACGTCGACGCGGATCACATCGGTTTGCAAACCGTCGAGCCGTTCCTGCCTTGCTCGGACTTCTTCACTCTCGACGTTGCTGACTCGATCGGCAAACCAGCCGACCAAGCTGACATCGATGCCTTCGTTGCCAAGCACAGCGAACTGATCGGCACGTTGGAACTGGAAGGCCTCTCCGCTCCGCTGACCATCACCGAAGAAGATGTTCGTCGTGTCGCTGGTCAGTACATGCTGGCAACCAAGGAAGCGGGCGAGATCGATCGCCACATCGCTTCCGTCAAAGGCGCAGGCAACTACATCGCCGAAGTTTCGATGGACGAAACCGACGAACCGCAAACGCCACCCGAGTTGTTGATCATCTTGGCGATGTTGGCCGACGAAAACATTCGCGTGCAAACCATCGCACCGAAGTTCACCGGTCGATTCAACAAAGGCGTCGACTACGTTGGTGACTTGGCTCAATTCGAACGCGAATTCAATGATGACGTTGCGGTGCTGGCTCACGCCGTCAAAGCATACGGCTTGCCCGAAGTGTTGAAGCTCAGCGTTCACAGCGGCAGCGACAAGTTCAGCTTGTACCCAATCATTCGCGATTGTCTGAAGCGAACCGGCGCGGGCGTTCACTTGAAAACCGCTGGCACGACTTGGTTGGAAGAGATCATCGGGTTGGCGGAAGCCGGTGGCGATGGGTTGGCACTTGCCAAAGAAATCTACGTTTACGCGTTGGAACACGTCGACGAACTCTGTGCTCCTTACGCCAGCGTCATCGACATCGACCGTTCGCAGTTGCCTGATTCGGCCGCTGTTGAAAAGCTGGACGGTCCCGCGTTTGCGGAACTGATTCGCCACATCCCTTCGAATCCGAACTTCAACGCCAACGTGCGTCAGTTGTTGCACGTGTCGTTCAAGGTCGCTGCGAAAGCGGGCGCTCGTTACACGGATCTGCTGAAGTCCAACGAAGAGATCGTCGGCCAACAAGTCACCGAGAACATCTACGATCGCCACCTGTTGGCGTTGTTCATCGACGAAGATGGCAAAGCCATCGGAACGGGAGCCTGAACATGAAAGCGTTGCAACTGAGTGCTCCCAAACAGTGGGAGCAAATCGACATCGACGAACCATCGTCGCCAGCTGCTGGTGAAGCGTTGGTACGGATTCACCGCGTCGGTGTTTGCGGGACTGACTTGGGCGGCTACCTCGGCAAATTCCCATTCTTCTCGTACCCGCGAATTCCCGGCCATGAACTGGGTGTGGAAGTCCTCGCGGTTGGCGAAGGCGTCGAAAACGTGAAAGTCGGCGATCGCTGCAGTGTTGAGCCCTACATCAATTGCCAAAAGTGTTATTCGTGCGAACGTGGTTTGACGAACTGCTGCGAGTCACACCAAACACTCGGTGTGATGTGCGACGGTGGGCTAACCGAAAAGATGATTCTGCCGGCCCGCAAACTGCATCCAGCCAACAACCTGTCGTACGAGCAATCAGCGCTCGTTGAAACGTTGGCCATTGGCTGTCACGCGATCGATCGTGCAAACGTGACCGAAAAAGACACTGTATTGGTGATTGGTTCGGGCCCGATTGGATTGTCCGCGATCGAGTTCGCTCGTGTGGCAGGTGCCAACGTCATCGTCGCCGACCTCAGTCAAACGCGATTGGACTTTGTCACGAACAAAATGGGCGTGACCGACACCATCCAGTTTGATGGATCCGAAGCGGACATCGAAAAGCTGGAAGCGATGACCGATGGCCGTCGTGCGGATGTGGTGGTCGATGCAACCGGCAACCATCATTCCATGCGTCGCGCAATGGAGATGGCCGCGTTTGGCGGACGAGTCGTCTACGTCGGGATCACTCAGCAAGACTTGCAGTTCCCGCACGCACCGTTCTTACATCGCCGCGAGTTGACGATCCTTGCCAGCCGCAACGCTTTGACTCGAGATTTCTCTCGCATCATTCAGTTGATCGAGTCCGGCGTCATCGACACTGATCCTTGGATCACGCACCACGCGAAATTCGAGGAAGTGATCGAGTCCTTCCCGGCTTGGACGGATCCCGAATCGGGTGTCGTGAAAGCCGTGATTCACGTTTCCTAGTATAAGGAAATGCGAGCCCACGACGGTCTACCAAGACCGTCGCGTATCTTCTCAACACACGTACGATGGTCTTCCAAGACCGTCG
>NZ_DDGH01000082.1:2872-3055 GCF_002337565.1 Rhodopirellula sp. UBA1907
GATGGTCTTCCAAGACCGTCGCGGATTTTCTTCAGATTCGTACGATGGTCTTCCAAGACCGTCGAAGATTTTCTCGGAACGCGTACGACGGTCCTACAAGACCGTCGAAGAAACTATTCAAGCTCGAACGAATCCCTCCCAAAGAGGTCGTGCAGTTTTCTGATGCCGCTTTTCGGCTGACTT
>NZ_DDGH01000085.1:0-40788 GCF_002337565.1 Rhodopirellula sp. UBA1907
TCGTTTCGGGAGAGGTTCTCAAATGCTGAATCCCGCTAAAACGCGGCATCGATAAACTGCACGACCTCGACAATCAAAGGGGAAGCAATCGGTGGGCCACACTGCATCTCGATGTCCGGTGTTGATGCGCTCTTTCTAATCGTTTATTGGGACAGCGCACCAAAGCCTTGCGAGATATAGGCTGAGATTCCGATCATCAGGAGATCGATGCCAATCAAACAGGAACGCTGATGCAACGGCCAACTCCTTTGAGTGATTGTTGCGGTGAACACGACCATGAAGCTGAACGCCGAGCATCCGGCCATCGCCAGATGAATGCGAGGATCAATCCCACCCAGTATCTCGGAAGGCGTTAATTCGCTATCCACTGTGAAGAAGCTGTAGGCGAGCAGGATTAAAAGATGGATGCCAAAACCAATCTGCGTCAGTACTGAGCGATCCCAAAGGAGCGTAGTCCAAGGGGCGGACGATGGTGGTTCGTATGGATTGAGAGACGGTCGCAAATCTGGTGAAGGCGGACTTCGCTTCTTCGGTGCACGCTTGTTTTGACTGGAAGATGTCATCGGATCTTTCATTGAATCTTCGCTAGGCTTCGCTAATTCGGTCCGTGCAAAACCGAGATGCTATCGACTCTTTGGAGGAGCTTGCCGAGGAATGGTCAAAAGATCGTGCTGCGTTCGCTCCTCAGTCATTTTCCCGCCAACGACGTCGATCGCCGAGCCATTGGTTGAAATTCCTATCCGCACTTCCATAGCTCGTGGAATCATTGTCGCCCAAACCGAGGGATGCTTCAACAATCTTGAAACCGCCCAGTAACACGAGTCCTGCGGTTGCTTTCAAGCCATCGCCAACAAATCGTCCGGCCGCTCCTGCTCGTTCAGCGATGGTGACCTTCGGTTTGGGTGTCGTTGCCACAGGTTCCGATGTCATTGGAGCCGAGGGCGATTGCGCGACGGGGAACGACGCTGGGATGATCGGAACCGACGTGTCGTAGACCACCGTTTTGAGAATAGCGTCCATGTCGGACGTTTCCTTGGGAGCTGATTTGCAGCCCACAAGCACAAGTATGCCCACCAAAAATGTGGTCGTTCGGATCGGTTGATTCATCGAAACCACGGTTGGTTGCATGAATGAGGAGTGAATTGCTTTCCCGTTATCAAAACCCCGGGGGGGAATGCAACCTCATGTCAGAGACGATGAGTGCGTTGAGCGGATCGATTGGCGTCGCGACGGAAGGCTTCTTTGTTTCAACGCCGCAACCGGCCAAGAGAAGCATCAGAACGAAGACTGTTGGCTTGGTGGTCATCGGGAAGTCTCAAGGAACGTGAATCGAACCCAGGGCAGGAACGGTTGAGGGCGTTCGTTATTCACCTGTGTTGCTCTGCGTCGGTTCAGTCTCGGCCAATTTGGCTTGCTGGCGAGCCTGCGTCACCAACTCGTCAAGTTTTGAAACAAATCGCTCGAATTCAGCGGCGTTGGATCCACAGAACAGATAGACCTGTCGTCCAGGAATTTCAGTATCGAATGCGGCCCATTCGATCGGTCCGACATATTGAGGTGCGAACTGGTAGAGCGCATAACACAATGCGAGCGCTGACGCGGCAACGACCACCGAGGGATAGACGCCAAAGAAGTGTAGCAGGCAGCCGGCGACAAGAGGCGCCAAGCAAACGAGCAGGATGGCACGCAGGAACTTGGCTTTCGAGATGGACTTCACCGGCGATGGGTAGACACTTGCCAAAGGAATGCTGAATCTCCATTCTTCCAGACGGTTTTGATAACGCCAATGGACGGTTTCCTGATCGACTTCAATGAAGATCGACGTGAATACTCGGCGAGCTTCGTATTGCATGAAGTGAAATCCTTCAGGGCCTGAGATTGTCTGAACAGGTACGCAGGTATCATTGGATATGTTAGCCGCTTGGCGTTCGCCACGTTTCCCGCACTCAACTGGACTAACGCTGGTATGCGAATGGTTTGATGTTGTGGAGTGCATTCGTTGACGCAAGTTTTGATCGGAAATGTACTGGCTCCCTTCGCCCGTTGGGAGTCAGTGCAGTTTTGTAGTGCCGTCTGAGCACCGTCCGTTGCAAACTGGCTTTTCGATTTTGTTGTCGGTTGGCCACTCTTGGCCGACATCTGCCAGTCGGACGGGCAAGGGTGCCCATCCTACATGCGTTGATATGTCTTTGCCGACTCAATGAACAAGCCGAAACGGGAAGGGCGGAACACGAGATTTGCCGAGGAAGGCAGGGCTTGACGTCTCCCATGTTCGAACGCTCGCGTACGCCTGAACGTCGTCACTCGACTTCCACCCAAACCTCGTTTTGGGAGGGGGATACAGGTTGTGTCGCCGGTGCTGTTCGGGAAGCAAAGTTGCATGCGTTTTCAGAACGCCAAAAGCAAACGTTCCACAGTCCAAGCGTTCTCCTCACGGTAGGTGTACCGCCAGCCAGAAAGCTGACGCTCGTTGACAGAGGGAATCGCTTTTTGCTGCGAATGTTCACGGTGGTGGGTGACGGTCAACCAAGGAGAATGCCAGCATGAAGCTGACGCATACCACAATGGCCCACAACGCCAATTCACCGAACTGAGGGATCAGTTTGATCGATTCTTCCATGCGGCGAACTCTCTTTTTGGTTTGAATCATTCACGTTGACACGCTGGCAGTTCAAGGTCATTTGGATGGATTGGTTTCCGTGCGATTGCATTCGTGAATGGTGACGACCACTGCGGTGAGTTGCTTCGATCCAATGGTTGACACGAGTCGCATCTTGCCAGGAACACAGACAAGCGTCGTTTGGATGGTGCTGTTCAGAATGTCAGGTTTCGAGTCGCCCCTCGTGTCGTCTTCGACACGTGCCGTTATATAGTCGATGTTGACCAATGCGCCTCGAGGGTCCTCTCCCATTTGAATCCGAAGGGTGGTTCCAATTTCGATATCCTTGGTTTGGCGAGTGGTGACATCACCACGCGTCATCGTGGAGGTCACCACTGCGACCTGTTTTCCTTTTCGAACGTTACTCGGCGTGTTAGGCATCGCGATCAGTCGGATCGTTTCGATTGGCTTGGCGCCGGACTGAAGGATGGTCTGCATCACTTCGGCTTCGTTCAGACCGATCGCGATGGGTTCTTGGAGCTCAAACTCGGAAAGCTCGACGCAATACTGAGTTGAATCCGATTGAGGTTCGTTAGTTGCTTCCGCGATGGCAGCAACCTCGTCGCCGTGTAGGATTCCATTGAGAATGAAAAGCGAAGCAAGCAAGATCGAAAAGGATTTCATTTGAGCTTCCGATGTTGAAGGGTAGGAGGCATCTCATTCGACAGGACAATCCGTCAACCCTTGTTTGATCTGTCCGGGCGATCGGTCCAGCAATTTGGCAGTGATCTTCTCTCTGACGATTCTGGCCGAATGATGCGACGGGAGTCTTTTTGACTTGGATCCGCTGAAGACAATGCGTCGAACAAAGAGCGTCAATCGATGCATCTGATATTAGCGAACCTCGCATGGACATGTGGGGCGAAGGGGTATCGCGAGCCAAAGCGAGACGAGAATCGTTGACGGGAGGATCAGCAATAACCGGGCGTTGGCTCAGTGTTTGGTGGATCCAGTGTCGGGTTTCTTGGTTGTCTTCGCTGTGTGCCGGATCTGCATGAACGCGCCTGCGATCGCGAGCAGCCATCCCAAGGTTTGTAGCATCAAGGAAATTGCAGCACTGGTTTGGTTGATGGTGAATCGAACGGAACCGTCCGGGAAATCAGTGCGGTCTTCATAGATGCCGAGCATCCATTGCTCGCCGAGGAAGGAAAGGAAAAGGAAGGATGCTGCGGCCAGGTAGAGGAGCAGGTGGGGAAAACGCGAGCGGTATGCACTGAACCCTGCCGCGATGGTGATTGCAAGCAGAGCCGCCACGGGAAGCCAACGAGTCATCGTGGCACCGCACTGCATCCCTACGCCGGCCCCATCCGGGGCGACCTTGTTTGTTCCCGCCACTGATCTCGGGGCTTCTGCCCCGAGCTACTCACGACGGCCCCTCCGGGGCGAAATCAGGAATCTCGACGCGTCATGGCTTGTCGATTGAGTCGTCAATGACGTTTCAACGCATGTAGGATGAGGACTCTTGCCCGTCGGAATCGGCCAAGAGTGGCCAACCTACAACAAAATCGACAAGACCATACACTTCGGTTTTCCCGTCAGGATTGATTGAGTTGCCCAGCTCGTGAGCGAGAGAACTGTTCGCGTTTCTCGCTCACGTGTTGGGGGATCTCATTGACTGCCGTTGCAGGCTAGACGATTAGCCTTCGGCTGGGTCTTTGCCGTTGAGCCATGGACCGCCGTATTGCATGTAGTCGGGGTCGCGTTGCTTGCTGCCATATTCACCAGCGTTCCAGCCTGGGATGTGGGCGACGGGGCCGCCGTTGGCGGAACGCTCTTCCCACTTGGCTGCCCAACCGGGGTCTTGGTCGGAAATCTTGTGATCTTCATCCACGAAGAACACTTTGCCTTGACGGTAGCTTTGGGCACCGAGGTTGACGACCGACATGGCTGCAGCACCAAGGTCAGGTTGGTTGTTGCAAAGCGATGGATCACCGGCTTCGCAAGCATCCAACCAGTTGGCGAAGTGAGCCATGGTGGTGTTGTCGATCGGGTTGGTGGTGATCCGCTCGGCTTCTTGTCGAACGTGGGTGACTGGACCGCGTTCAGGAATGAAGTCAAACCCATCGAAGGATTCGCCGTTGCCGAATGCGAACGTGCCGTAGTGGCCACGGATCAGCTGATTGACGCGCGATTCTTGGTTGCACATCGTCGCGGTGATCAAGCCTTGAACACCTTCGTTGAAGTCGGCGACCACGGTTGCCACGTCTGGCACATCGCGGCCGTCATACTCTAGGTAGACTCCGCCGGCACCGACGACACGACCAGGCACGCGAAGGCCGGTGGCTTTCAACATGGAAGTGGTGCGGTGAACGAACAAATCCGTGAACATGCCGCTGCCGAAGGGCCAGAAACGACGCCATTGCTTGTAGACTTCGCGGTCGAAGGGAACGTCTTCGGCGAGGTCGTGTTCGGTGCCAAGCCAACGTTTCCAGTCGATGGTTTTGGGAGTCATGTCAGGCGTGAGTTTGTAGTAACGCCATTGTCCGACATCGGAGTTGCGGAAGTACTCGGTTTGAAAACCCAAGACTTTGCCGAGCTTGCCTTCGCGCAGCAACGCGTTGACTTCGTTCCAAACCGGGAGGCTGGTGGATTGCACACCGACCTGCATGACTTTGCCGCTGGCACGCCATTTGTCTTCGACGTCGAAGGCTTCTTGGACCGTCTTCGTCATTGGCTTTTCGCAGTAGACGTTCAGTCCGGCTTCGAGAGCGTCGATGGTTTGGCGATGGTGCCAGTGGTCGGGAGTTCCGATGCAGACGGCGTCGAGATTTTCTTTCTCGATCATGTCGCGGTAGTCGACGTACTTGGCCGGTTTCGTCTTGGTGGCCTTTTCGATGTAGTCGGCGACTTTGTCGCGTTGAGATTCAAAGACTTCGGCGACGGCAACAAGGTCAATCTTGCGACCCGCTTCGTGATGTTTGCAGAGCGATTTGACGTGAGCGCCGAAACCGCGGCCACCGGGGCCGATGAAACCGATTCGCATGCGTTCGTTGCTGCCCGCGGGTGCGGCGGAGGCAGGTTGGCTGGTCGTGGTTGCTGCGGTGAGGGTCGCAGCTGAAATGGTCGCGGCAGCGGCGGAAGTTTTGAGGAATTCGCGTCGGTCGCACATGGCGGAGTTTTCCGGGGTTGGGACTGGAGGGTAATTCAGGCCCATAGATTAACCGCCGAAGGACGTTGGGGCAATTTCCTACGCTAAAGCGTGGTTTGGGGAGTCGCTGATGCGCGGAGCGGGTGACAGCAGCGAGATGCTGGTTACCAACCGGATAGTGACACTTTGGAACGGGGCACCCGCGATTGACGCGACTATCAATCGCATGAGTCAGGTTGGCGTTCACCAGAATGCGTTTCCGCGAAAACCGGGACTAACGTCCAAACGGCTCAATTCGTTTGGCGTTGTTGGGCTCAGCAGCGATCGGACCCGAGGAGGCTTATCAGGTCACCGAGGCGGCGACGATTTTGGATTCGACGGCGAGGATTTCGCCGAGCGTTTCGTCGTCGCGGAAGATGGCGTCGTTGGTGCCGGAATTCAAGAAGCTCGGTTGCGGCACGTTCGGAGACGCGAATGAGGAGAGCATTGCTCCGTTGGACGCTGTGGAATCCCCGGAGTCAGACGAATTGGAATCGGTAGGGCCGTTTGATTCCGAAGACGCGATGTATTCTCCGGCGGGTTCGGATCCACCATCGAGTTCGTTCAGTTTGTTGATGACTCGCAGAGCGTCCAACGCAGAAATATTGCCGTCGTTGGTGACATCGATTTTGAAACCGGCGGTTTCGGCAAACGTCAGCGTGCGATCCCCGTTGGCATTCAAGTCGTTGATGACTTGCAGTGCATCCAAGGCCGTGACCACTCCGTCGCCGTTGACGTCTTCGCCAAGGTCGGTGTTGTATCGTGGGCTGTCGACTCGCGTGGCGGCTACTGAAACCAGTCCCGCGGTTGTGGTGACTCCCGATGTGATTTCGCCACCAGACACGGTGATGGTCGCGTCGGCAATCGCGTGGATGACTTGTGTGGGTTGCCAACGCAATTGGTACTGGCCATCCGGCAAATTGGTTTGCGTGAAGGCCCCCGACGCATCGGTGACGACTTGCGGTTCGACACCATGACGCACCGCGGTGACTCCGATCGGTGTGTCAGCGTGGCCAGCGACTTCGATGCGTGCGATTCGGCCTTCGGGATCAACCAAGGTCAACGTCGAGGCTTCCCCGTCCGCGAGACTTCCGCCGGCGGTGTTGCGAATGTCTGTCGTGACTCGGGTGAGCAAATTGCCCGAAGCGTCGAAGGCTTGGACACGTCCGTAGCTGTCATCTTGCAGTCCGACAATGTCGACCTCGACGTATCCGACTGGTTCATCGAATGCGACGTCCAATCCGAGTCGGGAAGTCAGTGCCGGCCACCATCGATTCAGATTCTGATCCATGACGTGGATCAACGACTGATTGTCGAAGAGCGAATTCTGTTTGACTTGCACTTCATTGCGAACGTTGTCACCGATGGCAGTGAACGTCATTCCGTTGGCGGCGGGAATGTCCGTGTCCAACGAAACGTCGTCGACATGGAACGAGCCGCTGGCCAGTTCGGTTCCGTTGGCGGCCAAGACGTCGAACTGGACTCCCGACAGCAGGGGTTCAAATTCGTTGCGGTTGGAGTCGTCGTTTTCGTCGAGGTAGACAAACCCAGCGACCGGTGCTTCGGCGACGAGTGGCGTTGTGCGAGAAGCGGTAAGCGTCTGGCTGGTGATGCCCGTTGCGGCATCGATGACTCGCAACGACACGCTTGTCATCGTCGGTGGGACGTCGAGCGAGAAATCGAACGTCGCCGTGGGACTGTCGGGCGTCTGCAGCGTCGTCCAATCACCACCATCAATGCAGACTTGCAGTTCGGACACAACATTCAGAGTGATGTCGCTTTGCGGGCCCGAGGGGTTTTCGTTGATCAGCGTTCCCGAAGAGGCTTCGCCGCGAAAATGCAGTTGGTTGGTTTCGGAGTCGTAGTGGCCGGTGCCTTGGAAGTTCAATGGTACGTCGAGCACATCAAAGATTCCGTCGCCGTCGGAATCTTGCCAGCCGATCATCGCGAAAGTGGACTCGGGGGAAACGAAGTTTTGGTAACCATTCACCAAGTTGTTTCCGCCAGCCATGATGCTGGGTTGTTGCGTGAATCCGGGTGTCGGATTGTCAAAGGCATTGTCGTTGGGCGTGTTGTAATAGCCGCGGCTTTGATTGTACGAGCCACCTCCGCTGTATTCATCGAGTCCCCAAAAGATGTGCGAGATCTCGTGGGCAAACGTGCGAGCCGGCCGAGTTGAAGGCGCGATCACGTACAGGCCACCGGGGAATGCGAATGCGCCGGAGAAGGATCCGCCGGAGGCAAAGAATCCATCGGGATCATCTGAAGAGTCACTGATGAAGAGTGAGAACGCCCAGTCGGTGTCATGGGTTTCGCGTTGAGAATTGTTGAAGGCGAACATGCCTTCGTCCAACGACAGCGATGACGGTACACCCATTTCGTCCAGGAACTGTCCCACGTAGGTGCTGTAGTTGTTGCTGGTTCGGTCGATCGGTTCGATGGGTATTTCAAACGGGTCGTTTGCGAACGTGTCGTCGATCACAAATTCCAGCGAGTGGACGGTGTCCAGTCGATCGAGGGCCTCCGTCCAC
Source organism: Rhodopirellula sp. UBA1907 (assembly GCF_002337565.1). Classification (NCBI taxonomy): domain Bacteria; kingdom Pseudomonadati; phylum Planctomycetota; class Planctomycetia; order Pirellulales; family Pirellulaceae; genus Rhodopirellula; species Rhodopirellula sp. UBA1907. The sequence goes on from NZ_DDGH01000085.1 coordinate 8,318, forward strand.
CAGTTCAGCCCGACTGTGATCTCTTCCATCACCGCATCGATCTCACCGGCGGTCCAGTTTTGGGTCTTGGTGTCGGTTTGACCGTTTGAATCCAAGAAAATCGGTGTGACGGCGACTCGGCCCAAGAAAAACTCGGCTGTGTCGCTGGTCGTTGCACCGACGGGGATGCCAGCCGCCATGACTCGCCGTGTTTCCAACGGCTGGAGCGTCAGCGGCCGCCGGGTCGCTTTGCGGCGACGTTTGGCGATTCGTTGGCTGGTTTTGTTGCTGGAAGCCCGTTTTCGCATGTCGGCCGATTGCAGGGAAAGCGTTTTGAATCGTGTTTGGCCGCCGTTTCCTAGTCCTTGGAGCCGACGAACGTGCAATTGGTTCCCAAATTCATTGCAGAAACGAAACAAGCGTGACGCAAAGTTCAATTGAATACGGTGGAACCGTCCAATCGAACTTTACGTCACGCTCGCGAAAATTGATTTCTAGCCGGTGGTTTTCTTCGCGACGATTAGTTCATCGACGCGAAGATTGAGTCCAATGCGGAAATTTCCGATTCCTCGGATTGATCCGCCTGATCCCGATCACTTGCCAGGGTTTCCACCACGTCGTCGAGGCTGATCACCGCCGCCGAATCGAAGACGCTGGAGGCATCCGCAACGGTTTTGGTTTCCGATTCAACGATTGGTTCGCCTGCAGGTTCGGACGACAGGGAGTCATCGTCGCTGCGAGAAGTCGGATCGAACGCGATCGTTGCACTGGACGCCAGGACTCCATCGGAGACCGCCGAGTAGACCGAGGTGCTCGAGGACGAGGCGAGCAGTGGTTCGCCCGCACCGGTTGGGTCTTGGCCCGGTCCGGTGATCTCGTTCAGTCGGTTGATGACGATCAAAGCGTCCAACGCGGAGACGGTGCCGTTGCCGTTGACATCGGGGTACTGAGGCAATGTGATTCCCGCAGGAATGTTTGCCAAGTTGATGTCGCCGTCAGCTGCATTGATCGCGTTGATGATCAACAGAGCATCGAGTGGTGTGATCGCTCCGCTGGCATTGACGTCGTGGATCAGCGATGGGTTCTGGTACGGGTTGTTGTTGATCGTGAACGTGTAGTCCTCGACCTCACCCGATTGAGCCAAGCCGCCGGACCCGAGTCCCGATTCGTTGGACAAACGGAATCGAGTTTGGATCTCACCCGTTACAGCCGTGGATGGCACGTTGATGTTGACGGTCGTTCCACCGGTTCCGATGACGCGAGCGACACCGGAGCCAATGCTGCCGAATCGTTCGACTTCGGTTTCATCAAACGTTCCATCGCCGTTCCAATCGAACCAAGCGTCCAAGTAGAAGGCAGGTGTGACTCCGCCCACTGTTGGCGATTGAACATCGATGACGAACTGAGTCGAGAAGCCAGGTCGCATCGCACCCAGAATCGCGACTCCGTCATCGCCATCGGCGTTCGAGTCCGCTGTACCGCTGCCATTGTCGACGCCACCGGCATCGGCAGTGATTCGATCACCCAGTTGGAAGCCTTCGGTGATGACGTGGCGAGGACCGTTGTCATCGACACTGACTGGAGTGCGAGGATCGGCTGCGTCACCGAAGTCGAGCGGGTTACCCACGAAGATGATCGCTTCACCGGCGAGCAATTGGTTGCCGACTTCATCGGTGATTCGTTCGCTGATCACGGACTGACCGCGAACCAAGGAGGCTCCTTCGATCAGGATGCGCGAGTCAGGTTGTTGAACCACGACTGTTTCAGCAGCAATTTCGCTCGCGAAAGCGTCCGAGATGGCTTCGCCGTAGAGAGCAGCGATACGTTTGACGCCGGTTTGCGACATCGACAGGATGTCGATGATTGGCTGGATCGCAGCCAACTTGGTCGCACTGGATTGTTCCAGTCCGGTGACGACTGCACTGCGAACATCATCCAGTGGCACGATCACAGGAATCGACGCGGGTTGGCCGGCGAATCCGGATTGTGACAACGATGTGTTGGCTAGGTTCAAGCTGTATTGATCGTCGCCACCGAGTGTCACACGTCCGCCGCCGATGTTGACAGGGGACAGACCCACGAAGTTGGCCGAGATAGCAGCCACCAAGGCATTGGCGACTTGATCCGGTGTTGATCCACCGAATCCGCCACCTGGGATCGAAACCGCAACCGCACTGGAATCGTTGAGGAATCCGTCGAAGTCGAGTTCGAAGGTGACAGCCTGTGCCGTGCCACGCGAGATCGTGAAGGTTTGACCGTCGGAAACCTGAGGTGAAACCTGGCCTTCTTCGGTTGGCACGATGAGACCAAAGCCGAACGAGGTGCCAATTTCGCTGTTGCCTTCGACAATGATCGAGTCGGTCAGCGAGGTGACAGAAATCGGTCCGTTGGTTCCCGAGATCCGGAAGTTGCCGGTGGCTCCGGAGGTTTCGACATTCAGTCCCGCGGTGCTGATCGCGGCCAGCAACTCAGCGGTGATTTGACGGGCGGTTGAATCCGTTCGGATTGCGACGACCACGTCAGCGTTCGCCGCGGCGACACCGTTGGAGTCAAATTCGAACGTGAGTTCTTGTTGTCCGTCGAAGATCGAAACTTGTTGACCGTCGAAGTCGTTGACGCCATTCGTCGTGGTGATCAGCAGCGTGACGTCCAACACATGGTTGGTGTGACGCAGGAAGCTGTCCGCTTCGAACGAGACGTAACTGTTTTCGCTGGCGGCGGTGGTGCCGAGCAGTTGCAGACGACCGGTTTCGATCGCGGCGTCATCAGCGACTTGCATGTGAATCGCAACGAGTTGCAATTCGGTGCCATTGATGGCACGAGCGAAGATGTCGCTGATCTGTTCCGCGGTTGCGGCGGCAGGCAGACGAACGGGAACGTTTCCTTCGGCGACGTTGGCGATCGCTTCGGTGTCGAATTCGAACGTGACTTCGTTGACACCGTCGAAGATCGTCACGAGTTGTCCGTCAATGTTGGACTCGATCAGGTTGGTGAGCGGATTGACCCGAGTCAACTCGCTCGGCAAGATCGAGAGTCCGATGCCGGTGTCAGCTTCGAAGATCTTGTCACCGACTTGCGTGGTGGCACCATCGGCGTACACGCGGCCTTGTTCGGCTTTCAGGACACCGACCGAATCGCCGGACTGTGTGCTGCCGAGCAATTCGACGGTGTAGGTGGCGTTGTTTGGCCACACACCACCGATCGGAGTCAGGCGGATTTTGTTGTCGCCGGGCTCGTAGCTGAATCGATAATCAACGCCTTCTGACAGCAATTCAACTTCGTTGCTGTCGGAGAAGAATCGAGTGACGCGAACCAGTTCGGAACGAACGGTCGAGTCGTCGATGCCAACCCCAGGTGCGGCGTCGGCGGGAGCGATTCCGTCGATGAGTTGAATTTCAAACGCATCGTGGATCGTTCCAACGCTGAAGGCTTGACCGGCCAAGTTGAACAGGTCGTCTCCGCGTGGCGATGTGACGACGAAGCGAGGTCCGTCGTTGTCGCCGCGTTCTTCGGCTCCGCGATCGACGAACACGTTGAAGCCGAGACCGTTTGGCGAGGCAACGTTTGGATCGTCAGTACGAAGCTGACCGTTGAGGTCGTAGACCGGAGCAACGATTGGGCTTGGTGGCAAGCCGATCGCACCGCGAACGGTTTCGAGCGACGAGCGATCTTCCAGCGAGCTGATGCCGCTATCGATCGTTGCCGTGCCGGCTTGCGGAGTGAAGACCAGATTGACCGGGTCAACAAAGATTTGTTGGAACGGGCTGATGAATTGAGCGAACAATCCAGTGCTGCCAGCGGTCGCGTTGTTGGCGTTGCGGAAGAACGTGTTGCCACCGATGACGGTCAAGTCACCCGAGACATCGACGTCGCCAGGAACGTTGTTCTGAGGCGATGCAACGGCGATGCCGGTTTGGAAGTTGGCAACGATGTTATTCAGGATCGTCGGAGCTGAGTTCTGCTGAACAACGATGCCTTGGCTGCCCGGCGTGTAGATCTCACGAGCAATCGTGGAGATCGCACCGATGCCGTCGATGTCAGCACCAGCGGCACCGAAGTCGAACGTGCCCGAGGTGGACAAGTCGGTCAGGCGAACGAAGCCGAATTGATCGTTCGGGCCGAAGCCGAATGAATCGAGGTCGATCGTGTTGTCCGAGCCGAAGATTTGGCCAACCGAGAAGAACGTCACGCCATCGCGGCTGATTTCAACCGCAACGCGTTCGGGTGTTCCCGATTCGAAGATGACCAAGTCAGGGGCGGAGGTTCCGTCACCGACCAACAGGTTGTCTTGGAACAAGAACGTCGCTTGTCCGCCCGATCCCAACGAGAACGTGAATTGTCCCGAGGTCGGTTCTGGGCCGATGCCGTGGCAGTCAGGCGATCCCAACGCGGCTTCGGAATCCGTGAATTCGGAGCTGACGTCTGGGCCGAGCGACAACGTGTCTTGTACCACCGCGTCGGCGAACGAGATGCCACCTTGGTCGAACAAGATCGATTCGAAGACTTGAGGTCCGAGTTCCGCACCGCTTTCGATCGGTCCACCCACCAACGTGTTGTTAACAATGCGATCGAAGCCGACCGGGTCTTGTGCCGAAGCTCCGTTGCCGTCCAAACCGGTGATGCGAATTCCAGCGTCCGCGTTGAAGGCGATGACGTTGTTCTGAACGACCACACCTGGGATCAAGTTCTCAGTGTTGAGTTCGATCAGGTTGCGAGCGTAGGTAAGGATCGAAGGCGTCGCGTCACGCAGGTCGTCCGAGGTGACTCGGGCGGAGGCGTCACGGTTGATGTCGACACCGGCGTTGGAGCTGAACAAGAACCGGTTGTTCTCGATCATGATCACGCCTTGCGATTCGTCGACACGATTCGTGTCACCACGCAATTCGGCGATCTCAATGTTCGCGAAAGTTGGGCGTCCGGCTGTGTCAGGTCGCAGGCTGAGGTCGCCGTACAGGTTGATGCGTGTGTCAGCATTGACCAAAGCGTTTGGCGAGCTGGCACTGGCTGGTGGCACGGTTCCGTTGGAACGAGCCGCACTGCCATCGATCACCGCTTGGACTTGATTGGAGTTGATCAAGCGAATGATTTCGTTGGCAACTTCGGCAGCCGATGCGGTTCGAGGCAATCGCACAACGACTCGGTTGTCATCGTTGACGAATCCATCGCTGGCACCGAAGTCGTTCAGGATATCGAATTCGAATGTCAAACGCGTGTTGGCGTCGGCCAACGTGAACGTTGCTCCGTCTTCGATTTCCGAGGCGGGCAGGGCGGTCAACGTAATGCCGCTGCTGAGCCGTTCGTTGGTGTCGAAGGTGCGGAAGCGAGCGTCGAAGGCGACACCGCGAAGTTGGACTGGTTCGCCGGAAGTATCCAGGGCAACCAGCGATCCGTCATCGATGTTGATACCGAACGGTCCGGTGAATCCGGTCAGATCCAGTGCCGCACCGTTGCCGTCCAAGAACTGGCCGTTCGCATTGGCTTGGACTTGTGTTCCATCCGGAGCAACCGCGACTTGAACCGCGGTGCCATTGGCGTTGCGTTGGACTTGCGGTGTGAAGGCAGGAACTTCGCCGCTGCTGACGTATTCCGATGCGTCGCGAATTTCTAGTTGATAGGAACCCGAAACGGTCGGCTGAGTCGGTTGGGCTGGACTGGTCAAGTTGATCGACTGATCCAAGACGAAGTCTTCGTTGGCACCGATCGGGTTGGCCGCACTGACCATTTCGCCGCGTTCGGCGAATCCGATGATGATGTCGTCGATGAAGGCTCCGTTGGATTCGTTGTCGGCGGCAGCACCACTGCCGTTGGCTCCGAAGCGATCCCCGTATCGCTGCTCGGTGGAAGCAAACGGTCCAGAGTCGTTGATCGTGAGGTTTGGCAGTCGAACGGCGGATCCAACCAACGGGATCAACGTTTCGTTGCCATCGGTGAATCGGTTTGCCAATGCTTGGCGAAGTGCCGCAGCGACTTCTTGCGAAGTGGCCGATTGACTGATTCGAATCGGAATGCCTGGCAATGCGTTTTGCGATCCAACACGCAGTCCGCTGCCGGTCGAGACGGAGACCGAACCAACGCCGTTGAATTCAACCACGGAGGAGTTCGCACGAACGTCCAGTTGTGGGTTGATCGAAACGGTGACGTCGTAGCCGCCCACTTGAGCCGCACTGGTCGTTCCCGAAACGCGAGGATCGTAATCGCCGTTTTCAGGTCCGCTGATGCCGATGTAGATCACGCCATCCGAAGGTGCGGTGACGGAAACGGTTCCGTTGGCAGCGTTTTCAACGGCTAGCAAACCACCGGTTGGGCTTCGCAATTCGACTCCGGTTGAATCGAAGAAGCGAACGTTCAGGTCGATGCCTGGGTTGTCGGCGAGCGTGCTGACAGTGATCGTCGTTCCAGTGGAAACTTCGACGCTGGACAAATCCACGTCGCCGAGGTTGGTGACACCGGTTGGCGTGACGGTACCAAGCGTTCCGCGACCGGAGACTTGGGTGTTGCCGTCGACATATGGAAGCGGTGTTGCTTGGAAGAGCAGGTCGTTGCGACCCACGGCACCGGCTGGGTTCGGGTTCCCAAAAGGATCGACTGGATCCGAAGCGTCACTGAAGTCGAAGTTGTCGACGGTGGTGAACTGAGGCGATTGAACGCCGGTGTTCTGTTCGACGACGGCTTGCAGTTCAGCTCCGATGTCCGATCGAGCGAAGTCGGCAATCGCGACGGAAACTTGACCGGTTTGGATCGATCGCGTTCCATCGTTGAGCACGTACTCGACGCCGTCGATTTCGACGACGAAGGTTTCGGATGCGTCGCTGTACAGAGCGGAAAGTTGGTTTCCGGTTGGGACCAATTGATCGTAGTCGACCGTTCCGTCGGTTTCGCCGATGACAGCGGACAGGACACGAGCCACATCTTCTTGAGACAAGTCGACGACTTGATCGACATCTGGATCGGCGTCATCGAAGGTTTGGTAAACCGCCAGGATGTCGACGGGTACCAGAGCCGTTCCGGCGATCTGAGCCGTAGCATCCGCTGTGTCGCGGAAACCATCGTCCAACAGGAATTCAGTGCCGTTGATGAAGACGGTGCGGAATTCGTCAGGGTTGTTCTGGTAGAAGACGGCCAGTTCAGCACCGGATGGAACCAAACGCTGGACGTTGACGCTGGTGTCGAACGTCGTGCTGACAGCCGCCGCAACATCGGCAGCGGTCAACGTGGCCAGGGCGGTCGGTTGACCGTCGGTCACATCGATTTCGATTTGGTCGGCCGAAACGGTGCGAGTTCCGTCGGTCAAGATGTACTCTTGGCCGTCGACGGTGAAGGTTGCTTCGGCGGTTGGTCCGCTGTTGAACAGTTGCGACAGTTGTGCTCCCGATGGGAACGCAATCGTTGGCGACAAGTCGATCGAGAACAGTTGTCCGCCGATCGTGAACGTTTCGCCATCGGTCAATCCGCTGGCGGCAACGGTTCGGATTTCTGCGGTGTTCGTCGCGGTGGTACCAGCGGTTGCGAATTCGATTCGCAAGGCGAGGTCACTTTGACCGGCGAACTCGTTCAGCGGCACGCGAGCTTGACGCCATGTGCCGGTGTTGTCGAACAACTGTTGAACGTCGACGTCGATGTCGTCGTCATAGATGCCGACTTGGGCCGGATCATCGAACTCATCATCGAAGCTGAAGTCGCCGCGGGATTCGTTGTTGGTCGCGACCAAGTGCTCAACACCGAACTGGTCGATGACGTAAACACGCAACGTGTCTCGGTCTTCGGCGAACAAATCGTTGTCGTTGTCGGTTTGCGAGTCGTCGTCAACCCCGTCCGTTTCCAAGAAGTAGTTGAAGTACATCGTTGGCAAGTCAGCCGACGCGTACCCTTCCAAGCTGAACGTGTTGGACTGAACGATCCCCTTGGCACCACCAGGCAGGTTGTAGGTGCTTTGGACGTTTTGGCCGTCTTGGCGAACGTTTTCGTTGGCCGTGTTCAGGTTCTGAACAGGAGCTTCACCGAAGTTGTAGTTGCCGTTGAAGGCACCCGCGGTGTAGTTGAACTGCAGCGAGTTGCCGCCGGTGTAACCGACGCGAGTATCGCTGAAGGTTTGGTTGTAACCGTGTCCGGCATCATCGGCACGAGCACCGGCGACGTGCCAGAGGTTGTAATCGAGGGTGCTGAAGTCCAGACCCAAGGCACCGAAGATGCCCGTGTCGATGAAGCTGCGTCCGCCAGCGAAGATCGGTTGCAGTTCACCCAGCGTGTTGAACGCATAGATGCGGCCGTTGCTGGTCGTTCCGAACAAGATATCGCTGTAGGCACCATCTTCGACGCTGTTGGGTCCGGCACGTAGACCTGTGAAGTTCAACCCGATCAGGTCGGTCGCGGTCGAAACGTAGTTTCCGACGAAGCGGCTGCCCGTTCCGTTGAGCTGTGCACTCGGGACGAAGTACAAACCGCCGTTGTCGCTGACGCCGTACAGAGAGTTGCCGACGAGTTCGACACCGGTGATCGTTCCGCCGTTTGGCGAACCACCAGCACGAATGGCTCCGGTCACACTGCTGACATTGGCAATCGCACCGGTGATGGCCAGCGAGTTGCCTTGTGGTGTCGCGGTGACGGTTGGCAAGGCACCTCCCGTGTTGGCCGCTTGAACCGCTTGCGAGATGCGGAAAGCGATCGTTTCGGCGGTGTCGGTTGGCAGCAAGGTGACGGCGATGTTGCCGGCGGTGACGTTGTTGTTTCCGACCAATGCGATACCGTCAGCGGCAGTGGCACCAGGACCGGTCAACTGAACGTTGGTTGCGGTCGGCAATGCCAATTGAGTTCCCTTGGCGGAAACCGGAATGCCTTGTTGACGGATCACCGATGCCAAGTTGTCGATGAAGACAACGGCGTCGGAGGTGCGATCCAGTTGGACTCGGATGTTGCCCGGTGGAATCGCGGCGGTGGAGTCCGTGATTTGGAACGTCACGGGAGCATTGCCGGGCGTTTCAACCGTCAACAACGTGTTGTTGAGGATGCTGGCAGGATCCAGCGTCGTGTCGGTCGCGATTGGAATCGCGGCGTTTGGCAACGTGGCTCCGGTCAAGGCGTCGGCTGGCGAAGCAGCCAAGATCGTGAAGCCTTGGTTCAGTTCGAACGTTTCGGTTTCGGTACCGTTGGTCAAGCTAAACGTGTCACCGTCGAACAAACGAGCGACGGGCAAGCCATTGGCGTTGTTGGCCGTTGCATTTGCGATACCCAACTGGGTGTCTTGGTTGCCGATTGGAATCGACGTGTCGATCGCACCGATTTCGCGGCGATCTGTACCGGCACCTGAGTTGAACAGCGTGAGATCGAAGACCGGACCGGTCGCTTCACCTGTTTCCTCGTTGAAGGCATACAGGATGTTCTCGGTGTAGGTCAGACCTTGTTGTGCGGTCGGACGGTTACCGATGAAGAAGCCAGTTTCGGTTCCGAAACGTGCTCGGATCGTGATGCCTTCGACTTCGATTCCGTCATCACTGGCTTGATCCAGAATCTGTTGAGCCGGTGGGGCTTCGACGTCCAGGTCGTGGAACGTTTCGATGCCTGCACCAACGCTGAGCGGAGCACTGAGCTGACCGGTGGCGGTGTCGATTCGGTTGTAGGTCCACGTGGTGTCGCCAGCGGGACGGTCGTCGTACCCGGTGTAAGCGAACAGTTCGCCGTTGGCGGTGAACGCGATGTCGCGAATTTCGTCACCGAAGTTACCGATCGTGCCGTAGTTCTCGCCCGTGAATGGGTTGACCACGAACAACGTCGTTCCGGTGTTGACGTACAGGACAACGTCGTCGAGCGAGTAGTCGAGGATTGAGTTGTCATCGAACAAGACTGGCTGAACTGGAGTCGTTGCCGTTCCGGGATAGAAGAAGCTCGAGTTCGAGAAGTTCTCTTCCGCGATGCGTCGGATCGAGTCGACTGGTTCCAATCGCAACAACGGGTTGGCGGTGTCACGGTTGGTGAACTGATCCAACACAGCGGGTTGACGCGATTGGTTCGAAATCGCGACGTAGTAGGTGCCTTCGGGAAGTTCAGCCGAACCGATGTATGGGTCAGCCGTTCCGAACGAACCGCGTGACAGATCCGATGGATCGAAGCCAGCACCAGCGGATGACTGGTCATCGGCAACATTGCTGTCACCACCGATGAGAACCAGCTCACCGAGGGCGTTGAAGACATAAAGTGCCGTGTCGGCACGAGCCAAACCGTCGGAGTAGTCGAGGTCGAACACGGTTGCCAAGTACAACGCCGCGTCATCTCGCGTGAGTTGCTTGTAGTCGATTTCGAATTCGTACCAGTCGACGTCGCCGCCGTCGGTCAACGATCCCGAGATGTTCTTCGACAGGCTGTCGCTGGACAATGGACCCGCGGCGTTTTCCAAGTCAATGTCGACTCGGTCGATGCCACCCGAATCACGGTTCAGCACGATGCTGCCATCGGCCAAGGTCGTGATGGTTCCATCGGACGTGTACTGACCGTCGTACAGCCCCAAACGTTGTGCGTCGGCAAACGTGCCGTTGGGGGATTCGGTTTCGAAATCATCGCCGGCGAGTGGGCTGTGCATCGGACCGCCGATGACTTGAACGCCGTTGGTCGCGAAACGGACGTCGCTGTAGCGAACCTGTGTTCCTGCGAACACATCGTCTTCACCCAAGCGAATTTGCAATTGGTAGCTACCGGTCGTGCGACCTTTGCCCAGCGAATCGCCACTGGTCAGGAATCCGCCGCCATCGGGCAAAGTCACCGATTCAGCGGTGTCGGTCAGTCCGCTGCGAACACGAACGTGATACAGCAAACGCTGTCCCGCCGTACCCGGCAGAATGATCCGCATGCCGGCGTCACGGGCGTTGGTTGAGTAGTTGTCTTGGAACATCGAGTCGTCGGCGGTTGCGTCCACCAACGTGGTTCCGAGACCCAAGACTTGGTCGATGTCGTAGCCGTTCAGGCCACCACCGCTGCGGCGAGCGATTTCTTCACGCAGAGCGGCACGACGTGCGGCGGCGTTTGGATCGGTCGGGTCGACGGAAAGCAGTTCTTCAATCTGGCGGGCTTCTTCGAGCGAATCGTCCGACAGGATCAGCGTGTTGCCGTTGGCATCGATCAGTTCGATGACCGTGTCGAGATTGGAATTCGTTCGGTCGATGTCCAGCCAAACTTGCGTGCCAGCTTCTGCGACAAAGGCGTAGACGTCTTCGTCACCACGACTGCTGATTTCGCCTTCGACGATCAAACCAATACGACGTGATTCGTCGCCGGCTGCGATCGATGGGGCGAGTTCGCCGAGGTATTGCGATGTCGATGGAGTCGCGTTGGTGTCGCTGTTGCCAACGTTGCCAGGTTCGTTTTCGCTGGTGATCGACACGTTCGCATCAGACGCTGCTTCGCGAATTGTGATTCCGTCCCACGATCCCGCACCGTCGATGCTTTGTGGCAACGTGATGCTGGCTGGGTTGGCAGGATCGAATGGGATCCATTCGACAAACGAGGTCAGTCGAGCAGCGTCGGTGCCGCCGCTGAGTTGCCAAACGTGAGCGGTTTCGATGTCGGCAGGTTGACCGTTTTGGCTGATCGCCGTTGTGCCGCTGGAAACGCCATCGAAGTTGGCGGAACCGGCAACGGGACCGAAAGCACCTGGGATGTCGCCGTTGATGTTGGCTGCGATGTCGAAGTTCAATCCGTTCTGAACGGTGTTCAGACGGTTGAGCAGATCGCCTGCGTCGTCGGTGACCCAGCCGCTGTAAGAAGCGTTGAACTGGTTGATCGAATCGTTCTCGTAGACACCACCGTGAGTGAATCCAACGCGAGCGGTTTCGTTCAACGTCATCAAGCGGAAGTCGGCTTGGCCGGGCGTTCCGATTTGATACAGAACATCCGCATCGTCGGCGGTGACACCTTGGTCGAGGTAACTGATGACTCGGATCGCGCCGATGTTTCCGGCGGTGAAGTTCGCACCGTCAACGGTTTCGAAATCGAGCTTGGTGTAAGCAACCGCGCGATTGTTGACGATGAACGTTTCCGCGGTGAAACGAATTTCACGGCCAAATGCGGTGAAGACGCCGCTGCTGCGAACGCGGTCGGGGCCAACCAGAATTGGGTTCGGGTTGTCGTTTGGTCCGAACGCATTGATCAATGGAATGCGTGTGCGTGTTCCGAAGTCGCTGGTGACTTCGATGAAGGTCGTGTACAGGAACGCGTAGTTTTGCTGAGCCAGCAATGCACCGCCGTTGTTCTGGTCGATGCCAGTGACGACGACGTTTTGCAATTCACCACCGCCCAAGACGGTTGTGTTCAGGTAACCAGGCGAGTTGGGATCGATGTCGTTGTCGATCGTTGTGCCATTGTCGACTTCGGTTCGATCGGTGCGATCGTATTCTTGTCCCAGTGGCAACAACGCAGGCGTTTCTTGGCCTCCACCGGTGTCGCTGGTCAGAATCGAGATCGGGTTGCCATCGGCATCGACTCGGACGCCGTTGTTGTCGGTGTCAATGTTGGCACGGCCGTCTGGAGTGAAGCCGGCACCAACGGTGTCATCGAGCAAGCTGGTCAACACGACGGGGAAGTCAGGCTGTCCGACAATTTGCAGACTGCCACCGATGCGATCGGCGATGTCCAGCATTTCGTTCTCTGCCGTCAGCAGCGTGCCACCGGCGACGATACCAGCTTGGCGACGCAGCAAGACGTCTTCGACATCGAGGTCTTGGTTTTGGAATTTGACAACCAACGATCCACGAGCGTCGCTTTCCAAACGCAACCCACCGTAGATGTGTTGGTTCGGGATTTCGATCATATCGCGAACGATGTGAACGATATCGGTATCGTCCCAAACGACTTCGGTTGCCACGGTGCCGCCGCGAACTTCCAAGCCGTTCAGTCCGGCGGTGATGATTCCCGCAGCGACGTCGTCATCCGAAACGGTTGCGGAATCGATCGCGTTGCCAGCGATCAATGGGCCGCTGTTGCCGGAAATCTCATAGCGATTGAGGCTGTCTTCAACCGGAGAACCGATTCCAAAGTCACGCGACGCGGTTGAGCGACCGAGGTCGGTGACTTCTTGCCATGAGAAGCTGTTCACGTCGAAGCTCATCGCTGGGCCACTGCCATCGACGAATTCGTTGTCCACCACCACTGGTTGAGCACCGCGGACGAAGACCGTGCCGCTGGCGTTGTTGACTCGACCGACACGTTGTTCGCGTGGGTCTTCTGGGTTGTTGGTGTTGTTGCCGCTGTCGTTCAAGAAGCCACGGCCATCGGCGTTGCTTTCGAATCGCGAATTGGCGACTCGCAGACCGCTTTGGTGAACTTCCAAAACGTTGAAGCTGGCAAAGCCACCTTCGATTCGCGAGGTTCCACCGCCACCGGCCAACACAGCGTGGTCAAACGATGCGTCCGCACCGAAGGCCAGGTAGACGCCAGACCAATCGCCAGGCGACAGTTCGTTCTGGCCGTCGTTGGTGCCCTGAGCGATGTTGTTGGTGTTGAACGCTCCGCCGGTTCCATACCGAGCGTCGTTCAGGCTGGTCAGGATGATCGGCTCTTTCGCTGTACCTTCGGCGTACAGGTGCGATCCGAATGTCACGTCGATGCGTGCACCGTCGAGTTTGACAATCATGCCTGGATCGATCACCAAGCTCGGATCGAGACGACCAGCACGGGCTTGCAAAGGAGCCGTGACAGTGAGCAGATCCAAACGATCGGTACCGATCGAAGCGGCATCGGTGAAGGACGTTTGCGTCGCGTTGAGAACGCTGACTTGGCGGTATTCGCCAACGGTTCCGTTGCTGGAAACTTCCGCACGGTAAACGATTCGCGATGCAAATCCGCTGCCGGCTGGAGCGGCTGGGATTCCGGAAACGCTGATCGAACCTTCGTCGATCGTTTCGATGATTTGCGATTCGCTACTTGGTCCCACTTCCGTGCCATCCGCGGTTGCGAATGTGAACCGGTAAACGTATCGGCCCGGCTCAACCATTCCCGTTCCGCCAGCGGCAGGATTCGGGATCGAGCTGGTTTGAATTGTGCTGCTGGCTCCCGCCAACAACGTGCCCGCGATGATGCTTGGGTTCAGCAGGTTGCTGCCTTCGGCGGTCGAATCGCTGAACGAAGTATCGCTGGTGTTCAAGCGAGCGACCAAGCGGAATTCGCCAGGGTTTCCGTTGGCGTCAACGGTGGCTCGATACAGACGACGACCGGAGAATTCGCTGGAAGCCGGAACGGTTGGCAGGCCAGACAACTGAACCGAACCATTCGCTGGAACGGTGACCGCGGTGGTGTTGTCGCTCGGTGTCGATTCAAAACCGTTTTGGTCGACGAATGTCATCCGGTAGACATAGTTGCCCGCGTCCAATCCATCAGCGGTCGCCGGAGTGGCCGTTGCTGCGGTGCGAACTAGCAAAACGCTCGGGGCTTCGTTGGCAGCGTTGACGCCACCAGGGTTGCCCTCGATCAACAGGTTCTCGGTCAGGACGTGAACGATGTCGGTGTCATCGAAGCGAGCGTTGACGTCGAGCGATTGGAGGTCGCCGCCGGTGGGCGTCAGCAGACGAATTTGCAACCCGTTGATCGAGTTGTTCGTCAGGACGTTGCCACGGATGTGTGGTCCAACGCGAGTGACATCGCTGGTGAAGTACGAAGGAGTCGACGCACCAGGAGCAACCTGGTTTTGATACTGCGATTCGTCGAATCCTGTTTCGGCGAATGTGTTCGGCGTGGCTGCGATCGCGGCTTGGGCCGAGTTTCGGATCTGGTTGTTCAGAATCGTTGCGCGGACATCGGCGAGCTCAATTGGCGAGATCGTCAGGGTTTGGCCATCGACCGAAACCTGACCACCACCGTGCTGGATGTCGGCGTATTGGATGTGGTTGAGGAAGACGGCGTTGTCTTCCATGTTGGTCTTGCTGTCGTCGGCGTAGTCGATGTCGCCACGCAGATCGATACCGCCCCATGAGCCGACTTGTCCGTTCAGGCCGGCAAAGCTAACCGCATCGAAAGGCGTGCCCAAGATTTGCAACGAAGAGTTGCTGCGATCGACCGATTCGGAGGTGCTGCCAACGCCAATTCGGCTGCGTGACATCTTGAATTCCGAACCACCGTCGATGACCAACGCGATGTCTTGTGGAACATCGAGGCTGGTACCATCCTTCAAAGCATTTCCGAACGCCGAGCGTCCAATTTCGTAGCTACCGCCGCCGATCACGCGAATTTTGGTGACTGGGGTTCCGCCGTTGTTCAAACGGAACTCAGCCAAACGGATCGCATCGTCAATTTCGGCGACGGGTTTGGTTGGCGTTCCCATCGTGACGAACAAGTCAAACTGGTTGACGTCCGACGTGGTGAAATTGCGGTCGGGAAGGTTGGTGCCCGTGACACTGTCGACGTAAATGACCGCGTCGGGGTTGGTTGGGTTGAACCAGAAGTTGAATTCGCCACCGGGTTGTCCGTCCGCATCGCCGTCGAGCGGTTGAGCCGCGGTTCCATTGACCGGTGTGTCCAACAGGTTGCTGGCAGCTGCCGTTTCGTAGGACATGACCAATTCGTAAGTCCCCTCGGTCACACCGCCGATTCCGGTTCCGGTGATCACAGGGTTGTACGAGTTGTTGCCAGACGCACTGACACCGACGACGTAGTCGCCAGCTTCCAAAATGTCGATTTCGATCAGCGAATCGTCGCTGAAGTAATCGTCGTTGGCGGCGATTTCGATGTATTCGTCAGCACCGACTTGTTTGTAGAGGCGAAGGGCCGTGTCCAGCGTGCTGGAGAGACTCAAACGCTGAGCAACCGTCGAGATCGAGAGCTTGCCCGGTTCGGTCAATTCGAATCGGTACAAGTCAATGTCGTTGGCTTCCGGACGGAACAAGTATTGTCCGTTGACGATGTCCGATGGGCTGGGGAACAACGCTTCGTTGTCATCGCCCAATTGTGACGACAAGTCGACCACGTCGGGTGACTCGGGGTTCACGCCTTCGAGCACCGAACCGGTCGACTGGGTGACAGGTTGTGGCAGGTGATCGGAGTAGCCGTATCCGAGCAGTTGGCCGATGCCCAAGAACGCACCGCGGAAGAACTCGCCGCCGGTTTGATCATCGACGCTGGCGTCAAAGTCTTGCGCGTCCATCACCAAGAGCTGACGATCACCGATCGATGCAGCGTTTGGATCGACGCCCAAGAAGGTCTGGCCATTGATGTCGAGCGGACGCGTGTCCAACGTCACTCCGCCAACGGCACTGTTGACGGTCAGGTTGTCATCGACGCTGCCGTAAAGCTCACCCAAGGTGATGCTCAACAAAGGGCTGCCCGATGGGATGCTGGTGACGGCACCCGATGCGGTGTCACCGATTTCAACAAACTGAACGCCCAAGTATTCGCTGAACAGCGACATGACTTCGCGAACGCGTTGTTTTTGTTCCGCGGTGATCTGGTTGATGTAAGTCTTGTCGAGATCCAAACCGCTGCTGCTTGGATCGTCGCCCAACCAACTGGTCGGGAAGTTGTAGTAAGCGGTGGTCACGCCATCGAACGTGTCCGCACCACGACGCCACACGTCCAACGGAACGGTGCGTTCCAATCGACTCGGATCGTCTTCGCGAATGTTGCGAACGCCTTGGTAGTCCGTTCCACCAGGGAAGTCGAGCGTGTAGAGCGGATCGTTTGGATTGGGATTGTCGATCTCGCCGCCGGTCAAGCGAACGCTGGCGGTTTGACCTTGGCCAATTCCGGCCAGATTGTTGATGACCGCTGCGGTGTCAAAGCTGTCGCCAGCGTCGGCCGCCACCGAAACATTGCCCGGAGTCATGGGCAACGCGCTGTCGTTGCCGACTTTCAATCGAATAGCGCCCGGGATCTTGGGCAGCTGGTCGATTGGCATCGGTGGGTTGGTTTGCTGAGTCAGGTCAGGAACTTCGGAGAAGCTGAAGTTACTGTTGCCGTCATTCAGGAAGTCGTCGAACGTCAAGCGAACCGCATTGGGTTTGCCAGCGATGGGCGAGATGTCCGTTGGAGTGAAGACATCGTCATCCGCACCCGTGACCGTGTCGCGGGTGAAGATCAGTTGGAACAACTCGGTTTGGTTGGCCAAGTTGGCGACATCGACGTCTTCGGTGAAGTACACATCGATCATGTTCAACCGTGGCGTCCGTTGGCCTTGGTTGTCGACATCGATTGGTTCAGGAACCACTGCCAGGACTTGCGGTGGTTTGTTCAGGATGAATGGAACGGCGAAGTCGACGCCATCGTTGAACGCTTCGCCCGCGAGGTTTCGCAGAGCGCGATCGCCGGCACCAAAGATCTCGATTTGGTAGGCGTCATCGGGAAGTGGTTCCGCGAAACGGAAGACGACTTCGTTGGGGTTGCTGCCCAAACCGATGTAGCCCGCGTTGACGGGAGTGTCCGTCGCGCCGGTCAGTGGCAATGTGCCCGCGAAGGTGCCGATCGTTTGGCTGGTGCTTCCGCGTTCTTGTGTCGCGGTGACCAATTCGGCTGCGGTCGGAGTCGTGTTGATCGCGTTGATGAACTCAGCGATGGTCGTTGGGCTGGCTGCGTTGCGGTTGACTTGAACCGTGATGGTCTTGCCGCTGACGGAAACCAATGGAGCCGTTGGGCCACCGAAGTCACGCGACTGAACGATGACCGAGATGCCTTGTCCGCCGACGCCGGATTGGTTGGCGACGATCTTGGTGCTGAACGCGTTGCCCAAACCCAAGTCCGTGAACGTCTGGGCGGCGTTTGCACCCGACAATGTCAGCGAGATGGGGTTGCTGGCAACCGATTGACCGATGGGGGTCGAGGAAGGACCGCTGACTTGGAAACCATCGGCGACCGTGTCGCGGTTCAGGTTCCGCTGGGTTGCGTTGTAGTCCTGAAGTGCCAAAGTCAAATCGCGGACCGTCGCCGGACGACTTGGGTTGGAGTTCAGATTCAGGCTGAGTGTTTTGTTCTCAGGATCCTGCGTGATGATCACAGGAGCGGTCGTCAGCGGACGCGATGTGCCCGTCAACGTGACCGTCGTTCCATTGCCACTGACGCCAGCCGCGGAGGCGCGGAATTCCAGCAACACATTCCCATTGGTGTTGAAGTCTGTCACGGCCGTCGCCGCTTCGAACCCACCATCTTCACCGGCACGCGTCACGCTGATGGCCAGCGGATTGTCCGCCGTGCCCAGCGTGCTTGGATCGATGGATGAATCGTCGTCGAAACGGAACGTCAACTCGTTGGGCGAAACGTTCAGCAGTTCCAAACCGTTGACCGGACGAATCGTGCTGCTGTTGTCGATCAGCTCCGATGCGTTGGGCTGGATAGCAACCAGCTCAGGGCCAGCCAGCAATTGGCGGGCTTCGAGCGATTGCGACTGAAGGCGTCGTTCCAGTTTGGCTCGTTGCGTTTTCCCGCGTCGCGATTGACCTCCTAACAAGGAGGATCCGCTGCGGCGGCGACGATCATCACGCCGCTTAGCGGCAGATTCGTTGGCATTGTGCATGTTGGAAGAGTTGCCCGGGGTACCGATCGTCATCAGTGTTGGCCTCGTCGTGCCGCTCTTAACAAACCAATTTGGGGCTGGTTCGCGGCGGAGCAGGATGCGGGGGAAGTAGCGAAAATGGATGCCAAAGTCAGAGAAAAAGCTCGTTTTTGGCAGTTTGGATAAGTTGCAACGGCTGCGCAATTGGGGCTTGGCCGCGGGGGTCGAGTGTACTTGGGGTGCCTCGCAAAGCAACGAAAAACGCTGTTCTGACAGGGTTTATGTCGCTGCGTGACGGTCATGACGGTCATCCGGTTCAGATGACTTTCACCGGCGGTTGGATGCAAAATGAGACCAGAAAGTTCCCGAGTCGAATCCGCGGCCGATTCCAGCACCCGAGATCACAACTTCGTGCCGCGTTATGACGGTTTTGCGGAACTTAATCCCCCGCTCGGGTTTGATGACGGTACCTTCCTCCCCATCGCCCCTTCCTCTCTTGGAGAAACTTGGATGAAACACTTGATCGCGTTGGCATTGATTGCTTGTTTGGCTGCTTCTGCGTCCGCGGATGACAAACCCGAAGGAAAGAAAAAGCGGGGCGGTAATCGAAACGCCGGTGCATGGATGGCCGGGAACCTCGGCAAGACGCTCGAGAAGGTCGAATTGACCGACGAGCAGAAAGAGAAATGGAACGAAGCCAAGAAGAGCTTCACCGCACAAGTCAAAGATCTGCGGGAGGAAGGCCTGACCCCCGAACTGATGAAGAAGCGAAACGATGCTCAGAAGGAAGCTCGTGAAGCTGGGCTGAAGGGCAAGGAGTTGGCTGCGAAGGTGAACGAAGGCTTCAGCGAAGAAGAACAGGCCTTGTTCAGCAAGCAACAAAAAGCGGTTCGTTCACTCCGCGGATCGGTGGCGGGCATGCTGACCCCCGAACAGATCGAATCGTTGCCTGAGCAAGCTAAGAAGCAAATGACCGCCACGAAAGAACGCGGCGAGGGCAAAGGCAAGGGACGCGGAAAGGGCAAAGACAAGAAGAAAGACGCCTGAGTCCGGCTGACCAGACGATCAATTCTGACCACGCGGGCTGCTGTCGGCCCGCGTGGTTTTTTGTTTGGGAAGTGGAAAGTGCAACAGGGACTCAGGACCACAGGTCAGCGTTTGGGTTTGCTCATGAGCAGTTTGTAGTGACCGGTTCCGAAAAGATCATCCAGGCGTTCGCGAAGCTGCGGCGTGATGTCGACTCGGGCTAAACCAAGGTGTCAGTTCTCCTTGAGAAGCAATTTGCAACAGAGAGGCCTGCCCCCTTGGTTCGATCCTCCGCAACTCTCTTCAGCTTTGGCCCCTGCGTCTTTCCTGAAAGTTGTCTGATGTCGTAGCAGCATGTTGAATTTCGACGCTTCGATGGGCTGGTCACGATCGCTGAGGCCTTTCGCCCACCGCCTTCGGATTTCGGTGTTCCGCTTCGACTTCGGTCACTGCGTTCGCTTCGTCGAAGCGAAATACAAGACCTGAATCAATTACCCCAACCCGTTCCTTCATAAGCGTGAACCCAAAATGAGGGGCACGCCATCTACAAAGCCGAAGCGGCGATTCGCGTGATGCTTTCACATTCGCCTCAAGCGAAGGTGAAATGCAATTCATAGAGAACTTTTGAATCATTCGGTTACATCGCAGGTGTCTTCCCGCTGAGTCCTGTAGCGGAGGAAGTCGAGTGCCTTGGACCAGCCCCGTCGGCCGGTCATCGAACTTTCCCGCCATTTCACGGGAGAAGCCAGATGAAGATTTCAAAATTGGTTCGAATGGTCTTGGCTGCTGGCCTCATCGTGGTCGCTTCGTCGTTTGCGACCACGCCAGCGAAAGCGTCGCCGACCGATCACGCGGACAACTATCACGAGTTCGCCGCCTACGCCTACACATATTCCGCGTACGCACCGGTCACCAGCCGGCTCAACTACATTTCAGATCGTGTGGATGAGTTGAGCCTGGGTCTGTTCGACGCCGAGCCCGACGAAGCGATTGTCATGATCGGCGAACTTCAGCGTTTGGAAACCGAACTGGTGTGGCTGGAAATATTGCAGTCGCAGCTCAGCGGTGCTTTGGATGTCGCCGGCGATGCGTTGGAGCTCGACGCCAACGGATTATGGGATACGCTCGTCGAGCGATTGATCAACGCTGAGGCCACGGCTGAATTCATATTGGAAATCTACGCCAGCCCCGAGCTTGATTTTCCGATCGATGCGTCCAATGGAATGTCCAGCGTGATTTGGAACATCGACATCGCGATGGAATCGGCGGCATTTGCTTTCCTAATGAACGATTCCGGCGTGACCGGCAACTCCGTATCCAAAATCGAGAAGGCCGTTTTCGACAAATTTCCACCTCGCCAACCAGTCAAAGGTGACGTGATTTGGGAGAAGTCAAAAGACAAAACGTCGGACGATGAGAAGTCGAGGGATTCGGCAGCAAAAAGCGAAACCAGCACGGAAGAACGCGAGTCTGAGAAGCGGTGATTTGACGAGCATCCGCTAGGTTCACAAGCAGGGCATCCGGTCGGCGTTGCCAACCGGATGCTTTGCTGCGCTGACCAACATGAAGGTCGAGTTGTTTAGTAGTCAGCCTAAGCGTCCTGAACAACAAGGTTCTTCGGGGATTTTAGTGGCCAGGAATGAAGGGATTCAGATCGAGCTTGCCGCAATAGAAGAGGATTCTCAAGCGGTAGTTTTTGAATGAACGAAACCCCCGGGCGGCCGATTTGATCGATTGGATCTTGCTATTGAATCCTTCTGAAAGAGCATTTGTGACGCCGTGATTGAAGTAGCTCATCAGGCCCGGAAGGTGCCCCTTGAGCATCCTCGCAACCTTCTTCATCGGTTCCAAGCGACTGCGTATTGCCCAGCCGTACCAGCCATCAAAGAATCGCTGCCCAGCAGTCGCGTCGCCACAGTCCCAGAAGTGGCGAAAGTTCTCTTTCAGGGCCCAGGCTCGCCCCGTGCGAAGGTCGCTCTTTTGCAAGATCTGAAGATCGATTTGCTGGTCCTCACTCAGGTTCTCTTCATTGTAAAGAAGCATCTGGCGAAGCCCTGTTAGACGCTCGTCGCCCTCGGCTTTGAGTTCTCGCTGTTCTTGACGACGCACTTTATCGACCGCATCGCCGAGATACTTGCTGACGTGAAATTTGTCATGAACGATCTCTGCGTTGGGAGCGTTCTTTTCGCCGCTGGTCATGAACGCCTGCCACATGTCCATCGACACGGATTCCACTTCCTCTCGTTGGTTTTCGCTGAGTGTTTGCCAAAGTTCGTCCGCCGCGGCGATGGTACGGTCTTTCGAAACATCCAGAACCCGACGATGATCAATGTCTGTCATCACGGAGACATAGTCGTGGCCTTTTCCCAAACTCTTTTCGTCCATGCCGACATGGTGGACCGAGTCCAGCGAACGACGATCCAGCCCTCTTTGCACCGCACGTTCGATCAGGCAATGAACACTATCCCAACTCAACCTGAGAAGCTCAGCGGCGCGGGAGACATTGGCCGCTGCTTGCAGAACACGGATGGCAAAAGATTCAAACATCAGTGTGAACCGAGAGTGCTTGCCGGCCCAAGGAACTGAGATGGTTTTGACTCCGCATGTGGGACACTTGCTTCGCGGAACCGCTGCTCGAATCTCGGTCGCGAATTGCATCGTGTCAAGATGACGCCATGTTCGCTTCGGAGCGGTATCGCTTCGTGAACAAGAGCCAGAGCACTCAGGGCAGCAGAGCTTGCCACCGGAGTGCTCCAGGTCGATGATGACTCGGCTGGCGTTGAGATCGAGGTCAACGTCAACGACATTCCATTCGTCGCTGAGCCCAAGAAGTAGTCGGTAGTGCTGGTT
The DNA here is from genome assembly GCF_002337565.1 of Rhodopirellula sp. UBA1907. Classification (NCBI taxonomy): domain Bacteria; kingdom Pseudomonadati; phylum Planctomycetota; class Planctomycetia; order Pirellulales; family Pirellulaceae; genus Rhodopirellula; species Rhodopirellula sp. UBA1907. The sequence continues at coordinate 30,627 of NZ_DDGH01000085.1, forward strand.
CAGATCGTTCATCCCAGGAGAGTACCGAATCAACACGTTTCACGCGATCAGCCACTAAAATCCCCGAAGAACCGAACAACAAAGGGAGCAAGACTCTATGTTGAGCGATTTGCAACAAAGAGGCCTGACCCCTCATCGTTCAATTTGACGATTGAATCGGTTGACGAGAGAACTTGATTCATTGTGCCGGGTTGGGCTCGTATTTGGGTGGCGAACCGACTCCAAAAACGAATTCTGGACAGCGACCTTGCCGATGGATATAGGTGCGGCTTCCGAGTGCCCATCCATATTCCGGAGACATCGCAGCGTCAGCGTTTGGGTTTGCTCATGAGCAGTTTGTAGTGACCGGTTCCGAGAAGATCGTCCAGGCGTTCGCGAAGCTGTGGCGTGATGTCGACTCGGAATTTGTCGGCTTTGAAGTGCACCGTCTCTCCTTCGCACAACTGCATCGCCAACAACAAATCCTTGTTGCCCGGGTAGCCGCGAACGATTTCACGCACGTTGGACACCGTCTTTTCGTCGTGCTCGGCTTCGTCCAAACGAATCCGAATGCCGTGCGTGTAGCGTGAATCCAGTTCGTCCAGCGGAGTCAATTCGTCGATGATCAGGTTGATTTCATCCCCACCACCGCGTCGGTCGATCTTGGCTTTGGCTAGCACCACGGCATCGGGCTGAATTCGTTCACCACAAACGGCGAATCCCTTCGGCCAACAAATGCAGCGAACGCTGCCAGCCATGTCTTCGAGATCAAAGTTGGCGTACTTGCTGGGCGCACCCGGTTTGGGGTTTTTGGTGTGAGCGATTTTGATGCTGCTGATCATCCCACCAACGATGACTTCGTCGCGGTCTTTGCAATCCGCCATGGATTCGGTGGTGTGCGTCCGGAACGTCGCCAGCTTGTTTTCAAACTCAGCCAGCGGGTGACTGTCGAGGTAGAAACCCAAGACTTCTTTTTCAGCCAACAACTTTTCGCGATCCGGCCATTCTTCGATTTCGGGCAACGGCACCGCGGCACTGGACTCGCCGTTTGAATCGGCATCGTCTTCCTCTTCAAACGCGTCGAAGAAGCTTGCTTGGCCGGTTTTTTTGTCAGCTTGAACCTTCGCTCCGGCTTGCATCGCCCGTTCCAGCACCGCGGCCAGTTGGCTGCGTTTCGCACCAAAACAATCAAACGCACCGGCTTTGATCAACGTTTCGATCGAGCTGCGGTTACAGTCGTGCGGGTCGACTCGTTCGCAGAAGTCAAAGATGTCTTTGAACGGTCCGTTCTTCTTGCGTTCTTCTTCAATGCTGATCGCGGTGGATCCGCCGCAGGCTTTGATGGCAGACAACGCAAACGGGATTTTGCCGTCCAGCACTCCGAAGTCAGCGTCGGATTGATTGACATTGGGAGGCAGAACCTCGATGTCCATCCGATCGCAATCTTCCATGTGCTCAACGAGCGCGTCCTTGCGTTTGAAGTTCCGCCCCGAGATGTCGCTGGACAGCAACGCTGCCATGAACTCGACGGGGTAGTGGGCTTTCAAGTATGCCGTTTGATACGCGACCAAGGCGTACGCCGTGGAGTGCGACTTGTTGAAACCGTAACCGGCGAACTTGACGATCAGGTTCCAAATGTCCTCGGCGTCCTTTTCCGCCAAACCGTTCTTGATCGAACCGGCGATGAAGACATCGTGGTTGGCATCGATCAGTGCCTGCTTCTTTTTACTAATCGCCTTAATACACGTGTACGCTTTGGCCAGCGGCACGTCACCGAGGCGGTTGAGAATCCGCATCACCTGTTCTTGGTAGACCATGATCGAGTTGGTCTCTTCCAAGATCTCTTTCAACACCGGGTGCTTGTACTCCGGTTGCTGCCGCCCGTGCTTGATGTTGACGTAATCATCGACCATCCCGCCCTCGAGCGGACCGGGACGATACAAAGCCGCCGTCGCGATGATGTCGTTGAACGTGTCGGGCTTCATCCGTTGAAGCAAATCGCGAATCCCGCCGGACTCGAGTTGAAAAACACCCTTCGTTTCGCCGCGTTGCAGCAAGGCGTAGGACGGTTTGTCATCCAGCGGAAACTTCAGCGGATCGATGGTGGTGCCGGTCGTTTGTTCGACCAACTTCACCGTTCGCGAAAGGATCGTCAGGTTGCGAAGACCGAGGAAGTCCATCTTCAGCAAACCGGATGCTTCCACGTCGACCATCGCCCACTGCGTGATCACATCCTGCTTTCCGGGGACGCGGCCAAGCGGCACGTATTCGGTCAACGGTTTGTCGGCGATCACAACGGCGGCGGCGTGTGTGCCGACGTTGCGAGCCAGACCTTCGATCTTCATTGCCAGATCGAGCAACTCGCGAATTTCCGGGTCGCCGTCGTAGATCATCTTCAGGTCGGCGCTCTTCTCAAGCGACTTTGCGATGGTGATCTTCAGCTCATCGGGCACCAACTCCGTGATTTGGTTGACGCGAGAAAGCGGAATGCCCAGCGCGCGACCGGTGTCCTTGATCGCGGCCTTTGCTGCCAGCGTTCCGAACGTTCCGATCTGGCAGACCATCTCGCTGCCGTAGCGTTCTTTCACATAGTCGATGACCTCGATCCGACGTTCCTTTTCGAAGTCGATATCGATATCGGGTGGCTCGGTTCGCGATTCATCGAGGAATCGTTCGAACAGCAAGTCGTATCGCAGCGGACAAACGTGCGACATGTAAAGCGCGTAACACACGATCGCACCCACCCCGGAACCCCGGGCCGTGGCGCTGATGCCGATGTCACGAGCGTGGTTGACGAAGTCCCAAACGATGAGGAAGTAGGTCGGGTAGCCCAGCTTCTCGATCACGTCCAATTCGCGATCCAGACGAGCCATCACTTCATCGGATAGCTTTCCATCGATGATCCGCTCGTCATCGCCTTCGTAGCGTTCCATCAATCCCTGCTCGCAAAGCTTTCGCAGGTAATCCAGCGGCGTCAGCTCGTCCGGGCAGGGGAAGCTCGGGAAGAAGTACTTGTTGAACTCCAGCTGAATGTCGACGGTGTCAGCGATCTCTTGGCTGCGACCGACGGCGTCTTCCAGTCCCGGGAACTTCTCGTACATCTGCTGAGGGCTGCGAAGAAAGAACTGATCGTTCTCCATCTTCATCCGCGTGTTGTCGGTTCGGAATCGACCGGTGTTGATGCACAACATGATGTCTTGTGCTTCCGCGTCCTCTTGATTGACGTAGTGGCAATCACTGGTCGCGACCAAAGGCAGGCCCATCTTATTGGCAATGTCGACGGCGCCTTCGAGCTGGGTGCGTTGGATGTCGACGTCGTTGTTCATGATCTCGATGAAGTAACGATCGCCGAAGACCTTGTGGAACCAACCCGCAATCTTCTTGGCTTCTTCCTCGTGTTCTTTGGTTTGAATTCCCTTCAGAATCGCGCGGCTGAATTCGCTGCTGACGCATCCAGACAAGCACACGATCCCTTCGTTGTACTTCTCCAGAATCTCCTTATCGATTCGCGGCTTGAAGTAGAAACCTTCGAGCGACGCGGCCGACGCCAGCTTGATCAGGTTCTTGAACCCGGTTCGGTTCTGAGCCAATAGCGTCAGGTGATAACTCGCCGCTTTGCTGCTACTTGCTCCACCTTTGTCGAATCGACTTCCCGGTGCGATGTAGGCTTCGTATCCGATGATCGGATTGATGCCGGCGTCTTTTGCCTTGCGATAGAACTCGAGCGCGCCGTGAAGGTTGCCGTGGTCGGTCAGTGCCAGCGCATTCATCCCATGATCAACGGCTCGCTTGACCAATTTTCCAATGTCGCCGGCTCCATCGAGCAGGCTGTAGTGGCTGTGGCAGTGGAGGTGAACAAACGGTTTGGTTTCGGGAATTTCCGTCGCCGCTTCAATGTTCATTTCGGGAGCGATGATCGTATCCGACATTCAGCAAAATCCTTTTCGAGGGTGCGCGTCAGCCAACGTTTGTACCCGCTGAGCCAGCCGAGAGAAACTCGCGTTTGGTGTTTGCAAATTTCTGCCCTGTTTGCCGGCGTTTTGGCCGCCGATTGTCGCGGTTTTCGCAAATGAGCTGATTCACACCACCCGCCAGCGATACACGCGGTGTGGCGGCGGAGCAGGGCGGTGCAGCGGTCATTCGATTTAGAACGGCCCGCGAAAAGGTCCGGTGAAAATGCTAAACTCGCGGGGTCAAATATCGCTTTCCAAAGAAAACGCCACGATGCCAATCATGACGAATCCGCATTTCGTAGGGACTGCTTCACGAATGGGTCGGGGCAGGGCGGTGAGCGTCCTTGTCGCTGTGTGCTGGATGGGCTGGCTTTCTATCGGACGTGAAATTTGCGTGGCGGCGGAACCCGTTCCAAAGTCGTCGAACGCGGCGGAGCAGGGCGGGGCGTTTGAGACGCGAGTGTTGAATCTGCCGGAGACGCCTTTCAACTACAGCGACATTGATTGGCCGGATCACTTTCGATCCGCAGTCGAACGTTTCGACAACACTCCGCCGGACAACCCGCTGACCGATCACGGTGCGACGCTTGGACGCGTGTTGTTCTACGACGAATCGCTATCGGCCAACGGAACGGTTTCGTGTGCGTCGTGCCACAAACAAGAGTTGTCGTTCACCGATGACGAACCATTGAGCGTTGGTTTTGACGGAAAGAAGGTCGCTCGCAATTCGATGAGTCTTGTGAACGCTCGTTTCTATCAACGAGGTCGCTTCTTCTGGGACGAGCGTGCTCGCACGTTGGAACAACAAGTCTTGATGCCTATCGAAAACCCAATCGAAATGGGCCATGAGCTGGACAAGTTGATTCCGCAATTGGCGGCGGACCCGATTTATCCGCCTCTGTTCATCAAAGCGTTCGGGTCTTCGGATGTCACGGTCGATCGAGTCGCGAAAGCGTTGGCTCAATTTGTTCGCTCGATCGTTTCCTATCAATCGAAGTACGACATTGGTTTGGCAAAAGCCGGTTCGTATCGCAGGCCGTTTCCAAACTTCACCGAACAAGAGAACCTGGGGAAGGACGTCTTTCTTCGGCGAGCCAATTGTGCGTCGTGCCACATGAGCAACGCGTTGCCGTTCAATCCCCATCGGCCCGACGAGCCATACGATTCGTCCAAGCGACCGCCTCGTCAAACAGCCTTTTTCACCATGACGACTCCTGCCGTCAACGGCGTCGATGCGGACACGGACGACGTTGACTTGGGTGTGGGGGCGGTCAGCAATGCTGAAATGGATCGCGGCCGGTTCAAGTCCCCGTCGCTCCGAAACGTCGAACTGACCGGACCGTTCATGCATGACGGACGATTCCACACGCTTGACCAAGTCGTCGAGCATTACAACTGGAGCATCAAACCGCATCCGAACCTGGACGGAAGGCTGGAGAACTTCTCTGCCAACGGGATGGGGCTGCCCGAAGTGCCCAAGGTGGCTCTGGTCGCGTTCCTGAAAACGCTGACCGACCGCACGATTCTGACGGACGAAAAATGGAGCGATCCGTTCGTGCGGGCTGTTTCTGAGTAGCGATGCTGCCGGGAATTTATGCGGGGAGCGTCTGCAACCTTACACAGGCAGGGAACTTTGCCCCCCGAAAACGTCCTCGTATCGACAACGTTTCGCGTTGCAAGGATTCCACTTCGTGTGGCGTTTTTACAACGTTTGACGGCATGTGCGGACGCGGCCGACAGGGCCCTCTTTCCGTAAGTCACCCATTCGCAGTGACTTGCGATGAAAACGCTGGTGGAAAGGTGCCGACGGCGCGGCGTCTGCAAATAGGTATCGGTTCGACCGCGGAGGTCTTCCGACTTGTACCAGTGTTTCTGCATGCACGTTGTTCAGCTAACCGAACTTGCTTCCGTCCTGGCCTATCATGGGCCAGCGATGCTGTTGCAGCGCCGACCGATCTCGCCCGAGGCCATTGCGCAATATTGGTCCGCATCGCGAAATCGATTGGACCTTTGGCATCAGGTCATGGCCAGGTTCAATCGCGTCAAAGCAACGGGTGACTTCTACCGCATGCGATGTTGGTGGACCGACCACATGGGTGTGCTGGAAGAGATTCTGGCCAGCGAAGTGCTGACACGTGTCGTGGCCGCGATCGGGGATGGCATCGACCGGCGAAACGGAACCGATGAGTGTTCGCCGATCACGCAAGCCATCCATTTGTCTCATCTGGAAGCACGCAACCGAGTCCAATGGGCGATCTTGGATCGTCGCGGTTGCAGTGTGAGTGACGCGGTTCGGCTGAATCGATTGCGACGTGTGACCGAGCGTTGGATCGACGTTTTGGTTGGCAGCATCTCCGCCTACGATGCCGAGTTGACCCGGTTTGGAATGGATCTCACCCGGACTCGATCTCACGCCACCGCCGCGAGAGAATGCAGCACGACGCCATCGCACGAAACAGTTGCCTGGCTAACTCGCGCCGCAATGACGGAAGGTTTTCAGAAGCACGTCGCCAAGCAAGCGTCATTGCCGGCGGCGAATCAAGGCGTCGCTGATAGCGTCATGATGATGATGCGAGCGGATCTGTTCGACAGCATCGGGACGCTGAAGTCGTTGTGGATGCACCGCATCGAAAGCAAGGTCGACCAAACCGATCAAATGATCGCGGAGTTTCTGCGGCCTGACGTGAATGAATCGACGACCGTCAACGCCTACGAGCAACTGCACGCAACCGCGCTGGCTCAGTGGTTCCGCTAGCAGTCTGTTGATTTAGTCGTATACCAAATGACAACAATTAGCCGATGGGCGTTAGCCCCGGTTGGCGTCTGACTAACCGCCGCTAACGCGGTACGGCTCATTAAATCAACAGCCCGCTAGACACGCAACTCGAGAGTTCTTCTTGCCAAGTCCACTGGAACGGGCCGCATCAAGCATCAGTGTGCATATGCTAGGGCGCCGCAAGCTGACATTCGTCATGCAAGCGAGAAATAGAGTCTCTGCTTGCATTTCAGGCGTTTGTCCTGTGACTGAAAGCCACCGCCCTTCGCTGTCATGACATTCCCTGGTCAGATATTGGCAGAGACGGTCGGATTTCGCGGATGGCCGCCAGAACAACCCTCGCATCGGTGAAGAAATTGTCTCGTATCACCCAAGGATCGGAAAACCGATTGTGAAGTAGAATTGACTGGTGATCGCCGGACACCTGCAATTCGACGGACTCGATTTCGATAAACGACACCAGATTGGAGGTGGGCCAAAATAGTCCGTCCCCGAACCAAGAGATCGTGTCAGGTTCAATGACGATTTTTGTACTCGGTCGGCGAAAAGCAATGACGATCAGACCGACCAAATGAAACGTTGCGAGAGGGTATGCCATCCAGCGGTCTGCTTCTGTTGCTGCCAACAGAAAGCAAACAATTGTGACGCATGCAGAGACCGCCAAACCGACGTAGAAACGTAGGTTGTTTGCGGGGCGTTCGATGCAGAAACGTGGAGCGTCCATTTTTTGATCAATAGTGGCCGCGACGACTGAGCTGCGGAAGTTGGTTTTGATTGTCAGAAACGACAGTCCTGCGACTTCGTATCATCGCCTCATTCGTCTGAACCTTGGTGTCACCAGAAAACGCTGAAACCAATGCAGAGGACCATCGCAGACCCTGCAAGCTGTGGAAGATAACGTTTGTCCAGCGTTCGAGCGAATGCCCAGCCGGAAGCGGTCGTGCCGATGAGTCCTGGCATGAATAGCATGTGTGGACAGTCCTCGAATCCTGTTGGCGAAAGCCAGTGGTAGCCAATTATCAACGAACCCAAGATCGGCCACGCCCAGAACCAGTAGATAAGAAACTTTCGTTGCTCAATTCGGGAACGTCGCTCAAATGCTTCGGGACCATGAGTTCGCGGTCCCTCCACGATCTGCTTACCGCAAGAGTTGCAGCACCTTGTTGCCGCCACGCGCTTCGTGGACCGGGATAGGTCTACGTTGCAGTTGGGGCAGATCAATGCGTGGTGTTTGGATTTGTGTTCGCCCCAGATCAACGCAGTGAGAAAGAATCCAATCGAAGGAAGAATCAACACGATGGGCAGTGCATCCGCGGTCGATTCACCAAAGCTTTGCTTCGCAGAGGCCACCAAGGAGTCACGCCACGCGGCAACCACCGCGAAATATGCAAGCATGACCGCAACACCAACGGTTGCAGCGGGGATAAGTATCCACATGCGTTTCTTCGACAAGGCGTTGATGTCTGCAGTCGACAGCATGAACCGATCTGATTTTGAATCCGAATGGTTGCGATCAGAGATCAGAGTGTCGCGATCGCGGTTTGTCATTTGCCAAGATGCCTGACCAACAGAATTCCGGTGAATTACTACTTCAGTCGTAATGTATGCGATCGATGTTTCACTTGAAAACTGAAGGCCGGCGGCTTGGCGTTCTGGCTAGTGCTGGGCTGCCAGATTCTTGGGATTGGCATTGCTTTGGACCGCGTCTGTATTGTCCCACGACTTCGCCCCAACGGGGCAGCCCTATGCCAGCCCAGGGCAACGCCCTGGTTTGTGGCGGGACCAAGTTTGCAAAGCCCCATCGGGGCGGTCCTAGCAGGTTCTTGGGGAGTCTTCCTTAGGGCCGCTCCGTTGGGGCTCAAAACGAACCCCAGGCGATGCCTGGGGCAATCTTAGAGCTGCCCCTTTGGGGCGTGGGACAGAAACAAAACCAACTCCGCAACTTTCGCGTCAACCATCAAGCTTTATCAGCCCAAGCTAGTGCTGTCCGCCGATTGGCAGTCCATCGCTCCAAGCAGAGGCCATTCCCGAAGCCATTGCGGTGTAGTCTGTTTCGACGGCTTTCTGATCACGTAACGCACAAGCTTTGGCGTCGGATTCAAACAAGCTGGACGCGAAAGCTCGCCCGCCCATGATGACTCGAGTTGTCTTGTTGAATCGTTTTCGAGTGAACTCAGCCATCGCGGTTTCCATATCACCTGCTGACGCAGAAATTTCGCGAGCAAGGAACCAAGCATCCTCCAACGCTTGAGCAGCTCCCTGGCCCGATGTTGGAAGCGCCGCATGCGCCGCGTCTCCTATCATCAGCACATTGTCTCGATGCCAGTTCGGCACGGGGTTGTGATCGAAAAGTGGCACGCATTTTGTGTTGCTGTCCGATGCGGATCGTACGATCTCGCCAACGGGATCGGGCCAGTCGTCGAACGCTTGCTTCAGCTGATCGATGCTAGGGTGATCTTGGGCGAGCGACACATCCGACACAGCCAGGCCGCCCGCCCAGTAGGCGGTGTGCGCAGATACGGGGACAACTCCAAAACGTGCTCCAACACCCCAGTAGTCATGGACTTCCAAACGGTCGAATTCGGGTTGTTCCCATCGGTGGATACCAATCCAATTGACGAATCCTTGATAGACAGGTCGATTGTCATTCGTGATGAATTGACGTGCCTTGGAGTCCATTCTTCCGTCCGCACCAATGATGAGCGTTGGCGAAATGGAATTGCCATCATCGAACATGACTTGGCAACAGTCGCCAGTGCGCTCAATTGAGGTAGCGTGTGCGTTGAAGGCAATTGGAATTTCGCACTCTTCAGCTCGTTTCAGCAGCACTCGCATCAGATCTTCACGCAGCACCGCGAGACTGGGAAATCCCATCTCATCATCAAGTTGTCCAACATCCAGAATCCCAAGCTCGACATCGTTTCGCGTGAAGCGTCTCATCGCGGTGATTCGTCCAGCGACAGCCATCAGCTCATCTAGGATTCCGAGCTCCGAGAGCACAAAGGTTGCGTTGGGCCAGCACACGACGCCAGCACCAAGATTGTGCACCGATTCTCTGCGTTCAAACACACGGACCGCGATGCCGACTTGCTTCAACGCAATCGCCGATGCCAAACCCGCGACGCCAGCACCCAGTATTGCGACTTCCAAGAGAATTGACTCCATTCAAGAACGTATGCGGCGAACGCCGTGTGTCACTGATTCGAAGCGAAAGTTTGTACTGTTAAAACCGGCCGGCGTTCGTACGCCAGTGCACATGAGGGCTAGGCGTCGTCGCGATCCGGTGGCCCACCGAACGTATGGGCGAATTCTCCAAGACCTCGTGAAGCATCTGTGATTGTTAGATCACCGAAAAGGTACGACGTGCACATGTTTAGTTGAGTCAAGGATCGATCGATTGGTCGCTAAAGAGGGCTCACCACTCCCGGCAAAGAGGTCGTGCAGTTTTTTGATG
>NZ_DDGH01000085.1:41062-41906 GCF_002337565.1 Rhodopirellula sp. UBA1907
CACTTCAAAACTGCACGACCTCCAAATTAACCAGGCAACACGCTTGCAGCGTAAGGGGTCTCGCTCTTCCCGACAGCAGAACCGACGTTCGAACTGCCCGGCGTTTATGAGTTCTTCATGCCCATCGCTCGAGCCATCTTGGTCGTACGTCGACGCAGAGTTGGCCTGCTTCGTAGGACTCAATGTATTGACGCATATCAATTCTGTCATCGTCCTCAAGAGCGATCGCCAATGCCTTCTTCTGGAATGAGATGGCAGACGAAAAGTTTCCCCGAGCGGCGTGAGCTGACGCCAAGCAGTCGAGGTGCTCAGCACTGATGTGATCCATCATCTCGCAAGCTTCGGCTATCAACTGAAGTGAACGGGAACCGTCGCGAAAACGGCCTTTTGGGCAAGTCGCCAAGAAGTCAGCGAGGTCGACCAGTCGCTGAGCTGAACAATCGTCAAGTTCGAGGGCTCGTTCATAATCCAAAAGTGCTTTGGCATATCTTCCCTTCCTACGCCAGACTCTTCCGCGATTGGCATGGGTGGAGGCATTTTCAGGATCGTTCGGATCGACGAGTATTGCGCGCGTGAAGTCCGCGATGCCCTTTCTGAGCTTGCCAAGACGAACCCATGCGCAGGCACGTCCGTGGTACGAGGCTGCAGACTTTGGATCAATGCGAATCGAGAGGTCGAAATCCGAAATCGCTTTTCGAAACTGCCCGAGGTCGTTCCAGGCCAAGCCTCGCATCCTGATTGCCTTGGCGTACTGAGGATCACGCCGAATCGCCTCGTTGAAGTCTTCAATTGACTCTTTATGGTTGCCCTTCAATCGTTGGGAAGGGTGCAGTCGGTCTGGTAG
>NZ_DDGH01000111.1:0-5084 GCF_002337565.1 Rhodopirellula sp. UBA1907
TTCAGTCTCTTGCTGTGGAACGGCAGAATTCACGGGGGACGGGCGAAAGATTTGCAAGCAGACCATTAAACACGACTCCCGTCCTCCCGTGCAATTCATGGTTCGCCGCTCGCCCTCAGTAAACGTTGAACCCTACGCTTTATTTTTCAGTTTCCGGATGTGTCAGTTGGATGTCATCCTTCGTTCCCAATTGCCCGTCAGGCCCAAGTGACGTCAATGTGAATCCGATGTCCGATCCTTGATAGCGTAATGGATTGCCCCACTCGTCATCGAGCGGAGCAAAGTCACCATCGAGAAACGGCGCAAGGTCGGAATCGCGCAGATTGTCTGGGTACTGTCCGTATGATGTGTGGTAGAGCTGGCAGGCAATAGACACGGCCCGCAGATTGTTCGTTTGAGCCAACTCGTGATCGTAGCCCTTGCATCCAACAGCGTTGATGAGCATCAGAAGTGGGACTACGCTCCGAGGTCCAAATCCTTGAAACACGTGACGGTTCGGTTTACAGGTCACGTTACCTCTCTGTCGGCGAACGGCACGCGTAACCGGGAACGCGCGGAAAAGTCTCTAACGGTCAAATCGCTCGGCTCGCGTTCTCCGGTTCACGCGATGGTTATTCGGCGTCAACCTTAGATGCGGATAAGGTCTTCAAATTTTGCTTCCATGACGCATCGAGCATTGCCTTGAGCGGTGCATTGGGTGGCGTGGTCGACCCACGTTTCCACGCCAAACGAATGGTAACCGGACTGCCTGCGGGAAGCACGACCCCATCAACAATTTCTCCGGAGACGCGCATGGTCAGAAAGTTGTTGTCGAGAGAGGCTGAATCAACGCTCGCATTGATCGGAAATTCGTATCCGTACCAATGCCCAGGCTCTTTTAGACTCTGTAGGTAAAGACGGTCTTGCGGCCCCTTCTCCCAAACAAGCTCGGCTTTCCGAATCTGGACCAAACGCGCGTCGCCATCGTAGCAGATCCACGGCGATTCACTCGCCATTTGCAGCAGATCTTCGGCGCGTGCCGGCGTCAGGTCGCGAACGATCCGGCCCACTTCAAGCAACAGCCCTTCTCGAGCCTGCTTGCGAAAGAAGTACTCTGACTTTCTAGCAGCTTCGCGATGTTGCATTGCAATCCATCCAAGGGCAAGTGCAGCTATCAACGGGATGACGATGACGATCGTCTTGAGATTTATCCTTGCCATAAACAAAAATCGAATAACGGTAGCGATATGCGGGCGGCGGCGAGTGACTCAACAACTGCGAGAACGGCGACCACCGCCGCTCCGTATCATCGCATGGTTCCCCGCGCTTCATGGTTCGAGAAATTCCGCAAGCGAACCATCGAAAGAACGGAAGAAGTCGCCCGGGTCTTGGTCTTCTTCGTAGCGGTATAGTTCATGCGAGAATATGTGAAGTCCGTCAACGAGGTCACCGTCACGATCATAAATGTAGCCCATCGCGTCGCCGTTCGCCCAATCGATGAACGGGAGAAACCGCTTGGAAAGGCTATTGTGCGTATCAGCAATTGTGCTGCGGTGCGTCGCGACGAAATCAGCGAGTTCGGAGGTCGGCACAATGAACCACGGTGAGAGCATGCTCTCAGGGTCCATTTGCAACCCGTACCCATCAACGCTCCGGTACAGGTCCCTAAGCTCGGTCGGAATTGGGACTCCGATCGTGGCTTGGGCATCGTCAATGCGTTCAAGGCTTGCCGCATCGCCGAATATCGGCTCATAGCCAGAGTCGGCTTGCGCGGCCGCGTGATGCCTCGTAATTAAGTCGAGCCAATTGGTCATCTGGGTGACACGTGCATCTATGTCGGGTAACGGTCAGCGTCACCTGGCGGTGGCGCCCAGTGTGATTGGAAAGCAAAGTTGGTCTCCACCACCGCTCAGCGTGCACGCAATTGTTATCCGCCGCTTGCTGTCGCATTTTCGAATTTGGCGTTGAGCAGACCTGCATACTCAGTGGCGTGTTGAGCTATTGCTTGCTCGGAGCCTTCGGCAGAGCCGACAACAACGATTCCGTAGGCCGATCCGTCAGTCGCATCAGTATATCCCCAGAACTTAAAGTCAAAATAGCCAATTAGTCCAACGCCGTTCGAGATTCCTCGGCAAGTAATCCCTCGGCGCAAGACAATCCGTTCACCAGTTGCGGGGTTGCGTCCGTACTGTGGTGGACCATCTACGAGTTCAGGCCTTCTGCCGATTAACGCAATCCATTCTGCGTCAACAAGCATGGGGGCATCGTTCGTACCACGAACAATTGTTCCGATCAGATGAAAGCCGTATGGCATCAATGCGTCAGCTATTGAGGTTCGTTGAGAATCTTAGTCGGATAACGGAGGCGTTCACCAAGCCGCGGCGAACGATCTTCCATTTCAAACTACCACGACTCCGCGGCTTTGGTGCAACGCATTGTTCATCGCGTCAGTCGGCAATTCAGGATCAGCAGTATACCGGAGTGTTGATGCGGTTTCCATTCTCGTGAAACGATATCTCTCGGATGATCTGACGCAAGTAGATCGACTATCCCTTCTGGGATTACCCGCTTTCGCGGCATGAACACAGGCACTGGAAATTCGCGGGCACTGGACAATCAAACCGTGACCTCAGATCCGAATTACAGGCGACCGTTCATTTCATTGCGTCAGAAGGGTCGCACGCGACATTCCAACCCGCACGTGACCAGCAACGATCAAAACCGCAACATCAGTAGCGAATAGCAGGAAACCGTTGTCGCGTGCCACCCGATGGGACCTCCATGAATCACATTGCAGCGCAATGCTTACACGTCGGACACTCAGCAATGCGGTTTGAAATGATATTCAGTCTCGAGCATCACAAGTCGATGAACGATTGAGTTCACCTGCTTAGCAACGAAAAAAATTTACCTTGCTAGCCGGCGTGACGCTAAGCGGGTGCAACGACTTGGTTGTACTGTGCCGCCGGGGCCTGTGCTACGTGGACCCGTGATCGCCTTCGTGTTTTATCGGTGGCGCGTCCTGTTTCTCTGGACCAGCGGAGCGTTCTGGTGAGCCCACCGCGTGCCGCGATTGGACCTTCGGTAGCGTCGGTGGCGATGTTCGGTCGTGTCGAAGAACGCTTCATGCGATCTGTCCAAGGTTTCTCGTAACAAACGCGGAGCTGGGAGGGGAACGTCCCGGCTGAAAGGAATGATGGCTGACCAGCAGAGAGCCGCACGCCGGACAGCGACAAGCCTCGTCCATCCCTGCCGCATCACAAAGCTCCTGCCAAGTCTTGGCTTCCTGCACACTGCCATCGTATCCGCTGCCCAGTACTTGATGTGCCTGAACCAGGTCAGAATGCTGATTGCCGCTGTACAGGCCAAAGCCTCGCACGCACTGGTAGCGACGCGGCGGGACGTGCTCCAGCCAACGCATCAAGAAGGTGTCCGTTGGCAAAGAAGTCACACCTTGGCGTTTGCCATCGCCACCTTCGAGTTCACTGAGCCGGTACCGAAAGACAACCCGCCCATCACGTTCTTGAAGCAACCTGGAATTGCCGATGGGGCCGCCTCGTAGGTAGCGTGCAAGATACGTCACCACGCTGGCTCCGCCTTCGTACGCGTCAAACACTTTGACGTTCCACGCCCCGCTCAGGCGATACAGCAACGCATACAGCTGGTTGATCGTCCAACCTGGAGGGAGTTTGATTTTGCCGTTTCGGAAGGCTTCTTTGAGCAATGTCTTGAACTTCCCTCGGAACTTGGTCATCAGCACCTTGCGAGGCAGCAGGCATTTCTTTTTAGCTCCGATCCAGGTTCCGTCTTCGCTCAGTCCGCCGGCGGTGACCAGGACATGCAGATGCACGTGCTCATCCAGTTTCTGGTTCCAGGTGTGCAGTGCGGCAAGGATGCCCGGTCTCGCACCCATGTACTGGGCAGAGCCGAGTAGCTGCATCAGTGACTGCGACGCGGCTTGGAAGAACACGTCGGCGAAGGCCCGCTTGTTGAATCGCCAGATGGGGTTGAGCGAATGCGGGATGGTGAAGATGAGGTGGTGATGGGGGACCGGCAACAAGCGTGCTTTCCAGCCATCGAGCCACTTCTCGCGAGCGAGCCACGCGCACTTGGGGCAGCATCGGTGCGAGCACGAGTTGTAGGCGACCTGGTGGTAGTGCCCCTGCGGGCAACTGTTGACGTGGCCTCCCATCTCGCGAGTGCGACAATGGGTGATGCACCAAGCGGCCCGGTGCATGTCACCACTGAGAGCACGTGACTTCGCAAGCCTCGGGAAGTGCTTGCGCATCAACTGTTGCAGGTCGAGAGGCACGGTCACAACCTATAAGAAAACTCGACGCTCAGGAACTTATACCACAGGCCAGTACAACGTCCGGCATCACCGGGCGGGGAGAGTAAAGTTGTCCATTTCAAATTCGGCCGCCAGCCCCGCTCCGTGTGAATGCCATGGTTATCCGCCGTTACGACCTATTGCAGAATATCCTTTGTATCTGTTGCGTCTCACAAAGTCACCGATTCGTGCTCGGCATTCCGCGCTCATCGAAGTGTCAGATGCGTAGAAATTTGAAAGATTAGGAAACCCTAGAATGACGCTCTCGGAACGATCGGTTACGTCAGTGCCACTGATGTTTAAGCTCTCAATACTCGACAACGCTGAAAGCTCCACGAGGAATTCATCGGACAGCCTATTCTCTGCAACGTTGAGTTTTTTCAGCGTTGATAGCTTCGATAGATGAATGGAAGCTGAATCGTCGATCTTTGTATTTGAAAGACTAAGGTTTTCCAAGGAAGCAAGGCTGGAAAGGTGCAGCAGGTCGTCTGATCGCACAGCAGTGCCGGAAAGCCCGAGTCGTCGAAGTGACGCCAGTCGCACGAGATGCGACAAGCCTGGACCATCTATCTTGGTCCCCATTAGGGCAAGCTCTTCTAGGTCCTGAAGGGTGCAGTCGGTCTGGTAGCAAGCGATTTCACTGGATTTCAAACGGTTTGGTTTGTCGATTGATAGGATATCGGTGGAAGGTCGGCTGGGGAACAGATCAGTCGCTTCCAAATCCGGTCCCAAATGTCGCTTCGGTTTGCAGTCCGGAGATCGACGATGTACTGCC
>NZ_DDGH01000105.1:0-3484 GCF_002337565.1 Rhodopirellula sp. UBA1907
GGTGAATAATGCGGGTTGATGTAATCGTTCAGCATGCCGACGCGGTTCATTGGTGCCGCGGGCAAGGCACCAAACAGACGCCCTGGTTCGGGGATTTGGGTGAGCGCACTTTGCCGGTTCATCATGTTGACCATCGGATAGCCCCAAAGAAAAGCCATTCGTGCGAGCGACTTTGCATACTCAGGGTGCATCACCACGTCAGAACTCGCCGGAGCGAGATTGTTAAACGAGGTCGTCTGTTGTGCCGGGGCAGAGCGAATGATCGACACTACGATAAGGAACAGGGTCGAGGCCGTTCTGATATTCATTGTCAACTCCGTAAGGTCTATCTATATTCTTTTGACCGCGTCACGGAACTCGCGAAGGGTCTTTGGGAATCTTAGAGGATGGCTCAATCGGGGCGTTAACGAGACAACGCGGATTTGACCTGTTGCTGCCGATACTCTTGAAGCTGATCCTCAGTCAGCTCGTGATCCGTGATCTGAATCGTGACCTTCTCGATTTCGCCACTAAACTCGAACGGCACTTCGTAGTCTTCGCTGACTGGTGTCCCCGTGTCTTCACCGATGTCAAGTGTTTCGTCGAGCGACATGCGAAACGCGATCGTTCGGGGAAATTCGGTCGAGTCCACCTTATTGCCGTCCACAGAAAGCGTGGCGGTGCCGCCTTTGCCAAGACCGCCGCCTTTGTAGTTGAAGTCGAAGGTAAGGACGTGTTTGCCAGGTTGCAGCGGATCCTTTCCTTCCACTCGATAGCGTTTAACGTCGGCCAGGTTGTAAACGAAGACTGGTTTGTTATTCAGCACGTACAAACCCACACCGCAGAATCGTCCACCCTGAGTCATCAGCAGGCCTTCCGCCCCATCCTCGGGAATTTCAACGATGGCGTTAATCGCGAAAGACTTGTTCTTGAGGTCTGGAGCTGAGCCCTCAGGAATTCGCGTCATGCCGTCGTAATAGGTGAACTTATCACGCCCCTCCGTGAGGCTGGGGCGGTTCTTGACGTCCAACCGCTCGACCTTGCTGTTATCCAATGGCAGCACGTCGTACTTGACGGCCTCTATGTAGAACAGCCGTTGCAACTCTTTCAGCTTCTCTGGATTCCTTTCCGCCAGATTGTCACTCTCCGAGAAGTCTTCATTAATGTTGTAAAGTTCCCAGTCGTAGCCTTCGATGACGTCGACCGCTTCGGCAACGCTCACCCAAGGTGGCGTCGTCGGCGTTGTGCAGGCAACCCAGCCGTCGTCGTAGATCGCCCGGTTAGCAAACATCTCGAAATACTGCGTGGTTCGCTTTGAATCAGAATCCACGTTATCCCACGTGTAAGCCATGCTGACGCCGTCCATTGGTTCCTGCGTGATTCCGTCGATCGAATCGGGCTTCGGAAGGCCGGTTGCTTCGAGGATAGTCGGTGCGATATCGATCACGTGGTGGAACTGAGAGCAAATTTTGCCAGCATCTTTTATCTTCTTCGGCCACGACATCACCATGCCGTTGCGGGTTCCACCGAAGTGCGATGCAACCTGTTTGGTCCACTGGAACGGCGTGTCCATCGCGTGTGCCCAGCCGATGGGGTAATGGTTGAAGGTCATCGGGCCGCCAAGGTCATCAATGCGTTTGTAGACTTCCTCGAACGGGACTTCGATGTTGTTAAAGAAAGTCATTTCATTCAGCAATCCGTCGGGACTACCTTCGGCACTTGCGCCGTTGTCGCCCTGGATATAGATGACGAGCGTATTGTCCAGTTCGCCCATCTCATCAATTGCGGTGATGATGTTCCCAAATTGATGATCAGCGTGCGAAAGCGCTCCCGCATAGACTTCCATCATCCTCGCATAAACTTCCTTTTCTTTGACATTAAGTTCACTCCAAGGACGAATCCCCTTCGATCGCTCGGTCAGCTTCGTTCCCGTAGGCACGACGCCCAATTCCTTTTGACGAGCGAGTGTTTCCGAGCGAACCTCGTCCCAGCCTTGGTCGAACTGTCCTTCAAACTTTTCGATCCACTCCTTTGGAGCATGGTGCGGGGCGTGTGCCGTGCCCGTGGCGTAGTAACAGAAAAAGGGCTTGGTGGGAGCGACGGCGTTCTGCATGCGAATCCAGTTAATGGCTCGCGCGGCCATGTCTTCATCGAAGTTGTAGTCGGGATCGTCGGTCGGAGGCTCGACCGGTCGTGTGTTCTCGACTAACGCTGGTGTCCATTGGCTGGTATCGCCACCAACGAAGCCATAGAAGTACTCGAAGCCGAGCCCAACCGGCCACAGGTCAAACGGACCAGCCTGGCTGGACTGCCAGTCCGGAACGTTGTGGTTCTTTCCAAACCAAGCAGTGTTGTAACCGTTGTACTTGAGTATTTGCCCGATCGTACCGCATGACTTTCGGACGACGGTGTTGTAGCCCGGGTAGCCCACACCGATCTCCATGATTCCACCGGTGGAGACGTGATGGTGGTTGCGACCCGTGATCAGCGCCGCCCGTGTTGGAGAACAGAGGGCAGTCGTATGGAACTGATTGTATCTCAAGCCGGACTTGGCTAGACGATCGAACGTCGGAGTTGGAATCGGTCCGCCAAAAGTGCTGCTGGCGCCGAATCCGACGTCATCTGTAAGGATGATCAGCACGTTGGGTGCGTCTTGCGGTGCTGTCACTTCGGGTGGAAAATCCTTGACCGATTCAGAAGGCGTTAGTCCAATTTTCCCATCAAACGCGGGCTGAGGAATCGGCAGCGAAGTTCGATTGAAGTCGCCTCCCAAGCAGAAAACGGGAGAAGCGATTAGGCACGCCACGGTCAAGAATGTGCGGTGAATCACGCTGAACAACTCCGAGACTAGTACAGATTTGGTGCGACAGACGGTTGCACCATTGTAGCGCCACTACTGTAAGATTGGGGGTCTCAACTGCGCACATTTGGGCTCAATTTCGGTTCCGTGAGTAAACAAAAATTGCAATTGCCGTTGTTCGACGCTCGGATACTCAATCCGCTTGTGAGATATCTGGACCGCCATGGCGTCAATTCTGACAGTTATCTCAGTGAACGACGTATTCCTCGTGAAACGCTCTTGGCTGGCGGGTGGATCGCAAAGAAGCAGGCATACGACTTGATTCGCGACGTAGTGACCCGAGAACATTGTCCGGAAATCGTCTTCGAAGCCTACGAGGACTTTTGTTTCGATGATCTTGGACCGATCGCAATTGCGGTCAGCTCATGTCGTACAGTGAAAGAGGCTTTGGAAGTCACAACCCGTCTCGGCGGTTCGGCGTTCGAGGGCAACGAGTACTTCCTCCAGATTGAAGGCAAGACAGCTTGGCTCTCCTATCGTGAACGAAAGCATATCTCGGAGGGCCAGGATTGGATCAATGACATGACTCTGGCTGCGTACCGTCGAATGATCAACTTGCTCGTCGATCCTGAATGGCTCCCGGAGAAGGTTCTCATACAGGGGGCCGGTTCGTTACGTCATGTTTTAGAACCTATCCGAGAACCG
>NZ_DDGH01000100.1:0-37951 GCF_002337565.1 Rhodopirellula sp. UBA1907
GTTATTCACCGTGCGTTGCTTAGTCGATCCGATTTGATGAATGACCAAACGGTGCGCTGGGGTGGTTTGCTTCTGAGTGTTTGCGAGCGCGCATAGAAAAACCCTCGCATTCAAAACCGAAGTTTCAAACGCGAGGGCAATCGGAATCTCAAGGGTGACTCAGTTCGTGGCTTCGTACACGAACCGAGTCATTTGAGTCAGTGTTGGGTTCTTCGGATCAGTGTCCGCAACCGCAAGCTGGTGCTTCGAAGCCACAGGAAGGCTCGATGTACTCGCAACCGCAAGTTGGCTCAACGATGTCGCATCCGCTGTCGCAGCAAGCGTTCTTGCGGCTGAACAGCTTCTTGAACAAGCCCATTACAGGACGATCGCAGCAAGGTGCGCTGTCGCAGCAAGGGTCGACAACTTCGCAACCGCAAACTGGTTCGCAAACTGGCTCACATCCGCAGACAGGCTCACAAACTGGCTCGCAGCAAGCGTCGCAACCGTGCTTCTTAGCGAACAAACGCTGAAGCAAGCCTTGTTTTGGTGCACAGCAAGGTTCGACAACTTCGCAACCACAAACTGGTTCGCAGATTGGCTCGCAACCGCAAGTTGGTTCGCAAGCGACGTCACAGCCACTGTCACATCCGCCGAACAACGACTTCAGGTGTCCGAAAGCACTTGCTTCTTGAACGTTACAAGCGACGACAGCCAAGGCCAAAACGGCAGGAACGAGGAAACGGCTCATAGGGAATCTCCATGGAAGGTTTGGTTTTAAATTGGTCGTCCGTGGAACCACTTGTTTGCGTTGGGCAAACCTTGCTGGGAGGCAATCGGTGTCCGGGACACACCTAGATATCGGACATTCCACAAGACCATGCGGTGGAATCTTTCCACAATGGTCGCAAGTCGGTGTTTTCGCGTTCGGGACAGCAGGGTTGCTCCGGCTAACGGCAAAGCAACGGATGCAGGAATCGAGTCCAATTTCTTGGACCTCTTTTCGGTCGAATTTATTTGACCGCGCATCGAACGCGCGCAGCAAGTTTAGGTTTGAAAACCGACGGATGCCCACGAAAAGATTGCTCCGACCGTCTCCGCACGAGAATGTGCCCTTTCAGCCGCAAAAATCGCTGTGATCGGCCCCGGTTTGCTCCCTCGCACCCCTCTGTGAACGGGTCGGACACAAAATTGTTACGGTCTCGCTTCGTCGGGTCGCTACAATCAATCTCCATCCTGAATGCATCTCTCCCACGGGGACCAGCACCTCCTCGCTTTCGGTTTCGGCCGAATGCGTCTTCCTTTTGGAAATGTGGCCATGCGAACCGACAAACCCTCCGACGAACCGATGTCGCTCGATGGGATCACTCCGATCCCCGTGCCCTCGGTTTTTTCATCTGACAAAGACGCCGAGGCCGCCATGTTGAATGCGGCCAAAGATGGGATGGGTACGCAGTGGTTCGGATCCGCGGAAAATGGTGAGGCGGAAAACCGCGAGTCGGTGAAGCCAGACGATTCAAGTCCGAGTGGAGCTGACGCGGCAAGTAACGAATCGCTGCCGGCGAATTTGCGTCAGGATGAAAAATTTGACGGACCACCGCCACCGATCTCCAAGCCACCTGTTTCGGACCGGTGTTCTGAATCAGAACGCAGCCAAACTGCAGTGCAGCCGCATCCGATCCTGCAAAGCCTGACGTTGCTGGCCACGATGGCGTTGATGTTGTTGCTCGCTCGCTACAGCGTCCCACACATTGTCGAAGAGATTCGCTATGCCTGGCACCGCGGTGAAATGCGTGCGGAAAACGAAACCGGCGTCGAAGGTCTTCGCAACGTGTCGTTGGATTCGCTCAGCCGAGCCTACGAAATGGTCACGTCCGCGGTCGGGCCCACCGTGGTCCACATCGACGTGGAGCGTTCTGTTTCGGAAGAGGATCGCAATCTGCAACGTTTGCTAGGCGAAGATAGCTACACGCTGTCGGATCAAGGCAGCGGCGTGGTGATCGACGAAGGTGGCTATATCCTGACCAACCGTCACGTGATCGCCGATGGCATCGCGATCAGCGTGACCCTCAGCGATGGTCGTCGGCTGCCCGCCGCATTGGTCGGCAGCGACATGCCCACTGACTTGGCGGTGCTAAAAGTCGACGCGGACGGATTGATCCCGATTGCCTGGGGAGACAGCGATGCGCTGCGTGTCGGTTCACCCGTGTGGGCCGTCGGCAGCCCGTTTGGTCTGGACCGGACGATCACGTTTGGAATCCTGAGTGGCAAGCACCGCGTCGTGCGGGCTGGCGTTCAACATGGTTCCAGTGCTCGATACCAAGACTTCATGCAAAGTGATGTGGCCGTGAATCCAGGTAACAGCGGCGGTCCGCTCGTCGACGCTCGCGGGCGGTTGATCGGCATCAACACCGCGATCGTGGGCGACACGTATCAAGGCGTCAGCTTTTCGATCCCCAGCAACGTGACTCGCCAGATCTACGACCGCATCCGTGAAACGGGCAAGGTCGAACGTGGATGGCTCGGAGTGCTGTTGTCGGAAGTTCCCGACTCGATGCACCGCGGCGACGACTTACGCGTCCGAGGTGCGTTGATCTCAGGCGTGACGGGGGAAGATTCTCCCGCCGCCATCGCTGGTTTGAGAATCGGCGACATCCTTTTGAAGATCGATGGCGTTCGAGTCAGCGATGTTGGTCACCTGATGCGTCTGATCGCGAATCTGGGGCAGGGAACGTTGTTGAACGTTGAGCTGACCCGCGATGGCGAACCGATGACGGTCGAGGTGACGCTAAAGAAACGACCCGAAAATTTGGATCGCTAGCGTCCAAGCGAGCCATCCCGTAGCAGTCAGCCAACTGTAGCACGGTGGTCCCCACCGTGGATTTGCGCTCGGCTCACTGGAGGGCCCCAGTGAGCTACGGTTGCGTGTGATGCCAGAGTAGAACCATTGTCCCCAATTGTTCCGTCCTGTGGCTCTGGAATGCTGGTCCGTGTCGCATCCATTCACGCGTGAGCATCCTTCATGTCGCGAGCAGAAACGGCCCGAGAACCTGGATCGCAAACGGCGAGATCAGCCAACTGTAGCACTGTGGTCCCCACCGTGAATTTGTGCTCGGCTCACTGGGGGGCCCCAGTGAGCTACGGTTGCGTGTGGATCAGAGTAGAACCATTGTCCCCAATTGTTCCGTCCAGTTGCTCTGGAATGCTAGTCCGCGTCGCATCCATTCACGCGTGAGCATCCATCATGTCGCGAGCAGAAACGGCCCGTCCACCTGGATCGCAAACGGCGAGGTCAGCCAACCTGTAGCACGGTGGTCCCCAACGTGAACGTGCACTCGGCTCACTGGAGGGCCCCAGTGAGCTACGGTTGCGATTGGCTCGCTGGACAGCCCCAGTGAGTTACGTGGAACTTGGGATGGCGGATCAGGGCTGGGGCAGCTCGCCGGGGTCGGAGGCGACGCCCGCGACGATGCGGTTGATCGCGTTGAGCATGGCCAAGATCGTACTCTCGACACTGTCCGTGCTCACGCCGGTCCCGCGATAAGTCTTGCCTTCGTGCTCGACTTCCAAGTTGACTTCGCCGATCGCGTCACGGCCCAGCGTCGCACTGCGGACTCGAAAGTCTTTGCAGACGACTTGGATGCCTGTGATCTTTTCAACCGCCCAAAACGCCGCATCAATCGGTCCATCACCCTGTGCAACTTGCTCGGTGAAGTCCTGGTCGTCGCGACGCAGGGTGACTCGCACGTTTGGTGTTTGGTTCTTGCCGCTGGTGACTTCGTAATCAACGAGTGTCCATTCCGGAGCAACCGTTTCGCTGATCTTTTGCTGGACCAACGCGACGATGTCACCGTCATAGATCTCTTTCTTCTTGTCGGCGAGTTCCTTGAAGGCCTCGAAGACTTCTTGCAATTGTTCCCCGGTCAACGTCATGCCCAACTGTTTGGCTCGGTCGGCCAACGCGGCGCGTCCGCTGTGCTTGCCGAGGACCAAATCGGTTTTGGTGAATCCGACTTCTTCGGGCGACATGATTTCATACGTGGTGCGTTCCTTCAGCATCCCGTCTTGGTGAATGCCGGACTCATGCGCGAACGCGTTGCGACCGACGATCGCTTTATTGCGTTGCACATTGATGCCGGTTGTCTTGCTGACCAGACGACTGACGGGAACCAATCGTTTGGAATTGATGTTCGTTTGGCAGTGATAGAAGTCCTGGCGAGTCTTCATCGCCATCACCAATTCCTCGAGCGCCGCATTGCCGGCTCGTTCACCTATGCCGTTGATCGTGCATTCGATCTGTCCGGCACCCGCGTCGACCGCGGCCAGCGAATTGGCGACCGCCATGCCCAAGTCGTCGTGGCAGTGCGTGCTCAAGACGGCTTTGTCCATGTTCGGCACCCGGTCCCGCAACATTTTGAAGCGGTCGTAGATTTCACCTGGCGTGGTGTAGCCGACTGTGTCGGGCACGTTGATCGTGGTGGCTCCCGCATCGATCGCGGCTTCGACCACGCGGCACAAGAAATCGTGCTCGGTCCGACACGCGTCTTCGGGCGAGAACTCCACATCGTCGCAGTGCGAAGCGGCACGGCGAACTCCCGCGACCGCACGTTCAACGATCTCGTCCGGCGTCATCCGCAATTTGAATTCGCGGTGAATGGCGCTGGTTGCCAAGAACACGTGAATGCGAGCCTGCGGGGCGGTCTTCAAAGCTTCCCATGCTCGATCGATGTCCTTTTCAGCACAGCGAGCCAACCCGCAGATCGTGGCACCGCGAACGGTGGTGGCGATTTGCCGGACGGATTCGAAGTCACCTGGGGAGGCGATTGGGAAACCAGCTTCGATGATGTCGACACCCAAATCGACCAGAGCCGAAGCGACCTCGAGCTTCTCCGCCAAGTTCATGCTGGCACCAGGCGATTGTTCGCCGTCACGCAGCGTGGTGTCGAAGATTCGAATTTGGCGAGTGGCCACGTTGTCAGAGGACGAGGCTTCGGCGGACTGGGTCATGGCATCAGGTGTCGGTTGGTCAGACATGGGACTGCAATCTCGGAAAGGGAAGAAGATAAACTTCGGAGCCCCGGAATCGCACCCGCCGCACATGCATTCGGGCACAAAAAAACCCGAGTCGCGGCAAGTGCGGCCCGGGCAAATTCATTCGATGGAAAATTGAGACAACCGCCGTCAGGCGTCCACCACGAATCCGCTCAGGCCGTTCGCTAGAAGGCCGAGGTCGAGATTCAGTAGGAGGCAAAGTTGTCCGCTCATGGATCTGACGATAATCGGATCCCGCCACGCTGGTCAAGGCGTGAAGTGGGAAAGGGCCCCAGGAACTCAGGGCCACAGGGGAGTGCGTCTTCATTGCAAAGTGCAAATTGTTCAATGCAAATTGCAAAAGGCATTCGGTGCAGACCTCGCGACCAAAGACCGGATCGTCAAAACACCCCAACCACTCCCCAGATCCCAATTCCAAATTTGCAATGACCAATTTGCAATCACCCCCTGAGCCCCTGAGCCCCTGAGCCCCTGAGCCCCTGAGCCCCTGTGGCCCTGTGGCCCTGTGGCCCTGTGGCCCTGTGGCCCTGTGGCCCCCTTTCCACTACCTCTTACCCACCTTCTGCGATCGTCCTAAGTGACCCGGTAGTTGGTGCGTGATGAGAAGAAAATTTTGATTGCCGACAAGTTTTCCACGAGGTCGGGATGTCTTCTCAGGAGATTCACTAACTCTTCACCACAGCGAGCTTTACGTCAGCGGTAATGGGGAGGTGGATGCCTAGTGTCTGATTTGAGGGTCGCGCGCAAACCAATTGCTGGTCGTTGTTTACGACAGTTTCAAAATCGAGATTGACACAATCCTGGGAACCTCTAATATTCCCGCCGTCGCCCACATGTAGTGCCTCGACGGCATGGAAACCACTACCGGTAGTGATAGCAAATCACTTTGCATCGATTTTGACGATCAATGATCCGATATCGACTTCATGGACCACGCGGTAGCTCGTTTCGCTCACGGAAGCAGCACTCAGTGGCGACTGCCAGCTCTCATTTCTAATTTGACGGAATCGGTTGTTTCGCGAGGACCGCGAACGGCAACACCCGGTGCACCGTCCACGGACGATCTCTTTAAGGAGTTTGTGACACGCTATGTCCACTGTTCTGCCCGAGTCGAACGCCACCTCCCGTCTCCCCGCCAATGACCCTGCCTTGGAAAAGGTCGATTCAGAGCATGGCGTCGAGTATGCACGCGAGAAGTTCGGCACCGCCCTGCGAGGCGATCGCGCCGGCCTGAAGATTGAATCAAAGTTCTGCCCTGACGACGGACGCACCCCGTTCGCCACCACCGCCTGGGATCTGCGTTCGGCCGCGATCAAAGACGAATCGGGCAACGCTTTGTTCGAGCAAACCGATTGCGAGGTCCCGGCTTCGTGGAGCCAATTGGCGACCAACGTCGTCGTTTCGAAGTACTTCTACGGCGACCCTAAAAACACCGACGAACGCGAACGCAGCGTCCGTCAACTGATCCACCGCGTCACCCGCACGATCAGCGACTGGGGATTGGCTGACGGTTACTTCGACACTCCTGAAGACGGCGAGCGTTTCTACCGCGACCTGACTTGGTTGTGCCTGCACCAGCACGGTGCGTTCAACAGTCCCGTTTGGTTCAACGTTGGTCTGCACGCTCAGTACGACGTCGAAGGCGACATGTGCAACTGGCACTGGGATCGCACCGAGAACACCACCGCCCAGCCCGACAACCCGTACGAATACCCACAAGGGTCAGCCTGTTTCATCCAGTCGGTGGATGACAATATGGAAGACATCATGCGTCTGGCGTGCAGCGAGGCGATGTTGTTCAAATTCGGCAGCGGAACGGGAACCGACTTGTCCACCATCCGCAGCCAACGCGAAAAATTGTCGGGTGGCGGAACGCCATCGGGCCCACTGTCCTTCATGCGTGTCTATGACTCCATCGCTGGCGTCGTGAAATCGGGCGGCAAGACTCGTCGTGCGGCCAAGATGCAATCGCTCAAAGTCTGGCACCCAGATATTCTCGAGTTCATCGAGTGCAAATGGGCCGAAGAAAAGAAGGCTCACGCGTTGATTCGCGAAGGTTACGATTCGAACTTCAACGGCGAGGCGTACGCCAGCGTTTGTTTCCAAAACGCTAACCTGTCAGTTCGTTTGACCGACGACTACATGGAAGCGGTTCGCAAGAACGAAACCTTCCAAACGCGTTGGATCACCGACAAACCGACCACCGAGCCGCCGAGCTACGTCGCCAAAGAGTTGCTCAACAAAATGGCCGAGTGCGCTTGGCACTGCGGCGACCCTGGCGTGCAATACGATACGACGATCAACAAGTGGCACACGTGCCCGAACAGCGGAGCGATCAACGCATCGAACCCTTGCTCGGAATACATGTTCCTGGATGACACCGCGTGTAACCTGGCCAGCATCAACTTGATGAAGTTCGTCCAGCAGGATGGATCGTTCGATCACGAACGTTTCCGTGCCGCTTGCCGCACGTTCTTCATCGCTCAAGAAATCTTGGTCGACCACGCCAGTTACCCAACCGAGCCTATTGCTCGGAACAGCCACAAGTTCCGTCCGTTGGGGCTTGGTTATTCGAACCTCGGCAGCGTCGTCATGACGGCTGGTTTGCCCTACGACAGCGACGCGGCCCGCGGTATGTGCGGTTCGTTGACAGCGTTGCTGCACGGCGAAGCCAACCGCACCAGTGCGGAACTGGCCAGCGTTGTCGGAACGTTCGACGGTTACGCTGAAAACGAAGCACCAATGCTTCGCGTGATGCAAATGCACCGTGACGCGTGCGATCAAATCAACGATGACGGACCAGCCGAACTGAAAGAAGCCGCTCGCGAATTGTGGGACGGTGTGTTGGAAATCGGTGAGAAGTACGGTTTCCGCAACGCACAAGCGACCGTGCTGGCACCGACCGGCACGATCAGCTTCATGATGGACTGCGACACGACCGGCATCGAGCCCGACATCGCACTCGTGAAATACAAGCAGCTCGCCGGCGGCGGGATGTTGAAGATCGTCAATCAAACCGTGAAGCTCGGCTTGAAGACGCTCGGCTACGACGCCGACACGATCGAAGAGATTCTGAAGTACGTCGATGCCAACGACACCATCGAAGGTGCTCCTGGTTTGCAGGACGAGCACTTGGCCGTGTTCGATTGTGCGTTCAAACCAGCCAACGGTGTTCGCAGCATCGGCTGGCGTGCTCACATCACCATGATGGCCGCGGCTCAGCCGTTCTTGTCCGGTGCGATCAGCAAAACGGTCAACATGCCCACCGATGTGACCCCGAAAGACATCGCGGACGCTTACTTCTGGGGCTGGGAATTGGGGCTGAAGGCCATCGCGATTTATCGTGACGGCAGCAAGCAGTCGCAACCTTTGAACACCAAGTCCGATGAACAAAAAGCGACTGATGCAGCCGAAGCCGCGAAGGTCGAAACAGTCGAGAAAATCGTCTACAAGCCACGTCGCGAGCGTTTACCTGACACACGTCAAAGCTTGACCCACAAGTTCAGCATCGCTGGGCACGAAGGTTACTTGTGCGTCGGTTTGTATCCTGATGGACGTCCGGGTGAAATGTTCATCACGATGGCCAAAGAAGGGTCGACGATCGGCGGTATCATGGACAGCTTCGGCACCGCACTGTCGATTGCGATGCAGTACGGCGTGCCGTTGGAAGTGATTGTCAACAAGTTCAGTCACACTCGTTTCGAGCCGATGGGGCACACGTCCAACAAGGACATCCGCATCGCCAAGAGCGTCGTCGACTACATCGCTCGTTGGTTAGGCATCACCTTCATGTCTGGCAACGACCAGTACCCCAACGCGGAAGGTGCAACCACGACAGGCGGCAACGGTCCCGACATGACAACCGCTCCCGCGGGAGCAACGGCGAACAACAACAGCCCCGTGATGGCTGAGTTGCGAGCCGACGCGGGTGCCGCGGTGGCTTTGGTGGAACGAGCCACATTGTTGGCCAGTCTGCAGAACGGAGCCAGCAATGGTTCCGCGACCAACGGGCATTCCAATGGCCAGTCCAGCGGTGGATCGTCCGACGGTGCGGTAGCTCAACCAGCCGTTGATGGATTGGGCGGGCAAGCCGACCAGTTCTCGCGGTTCCAGACGGATGCCCCTAGCTGCGACAACTGCGGCAGCATCACAGTCCGCAACGGCAACTGTTATCTGTGCCACAACTGCGGCAACTCGATGGGCTGCAGCTGAGCGAACTCGTTCGTGATCGCTGAATGACATCCAAAGGCCGGCTTCTCTCGCAAGAAAGAAGCCGGCCTTTTTTCATTGGTAGTCAACCTTTGTAGCTTGCTGGGGCCCCCAGCAAGCCGAGCGCAACCTCGCGCACTCACGGTGGAGACCACCGTGCTAGTGCGCCTGCAAAGGCGATTGAATTGTCAGGTGAAAGTCCTGATCGGGGAATTCGTTACCGCCCCGTAGCTGATGGTACCCGCGTTTTCAACCGAAAGGGTGGAGAGCAATCAAAAGCGAATGAGCAGTCCGTAACTGTATTGTGAACTCGATTCGGCCAAGCCTGTTAGGGAACCGCACGTACGGTTTCGAGGGAGGGAATCCTGCTCAACCGGAGTTCCCTATCCCTATCAGATCTCCCCAAGCCTGCAGGCGTCCACGCCAGCAACCTGGCGTCATCCTGCCAGCCCGCACAATCGTTTCACTCAGAACGCAATGACGTGCAGCCTGTCGTCTTCGTGAATACATCCGCTAGAAATCGTGCGAAATTCACGACCACGATGTTTTTGTTCACAAGTCGTGACCTAGCTTTGCAGCAGAGCGAGGTCCTGCCCCTCTGAGCCCGCTCCTTTATCCCACGTTCCTCCACGAAATTGTTGTCATGGCTTCCGTTGATAGCCTTCCCATCGACCGACTTCGTCGCAGCACCTGCGTCCATGAGGACGTGTGGTTTCTGTCCGGTCCAATGGGTCCCGGCGACACGCTGCAGCACACACCGATCGATCAAGAGCCGTTCATCGTGGGTCGAAAATCCGGCGTCGCGATGAAGCTGCAGTTCCGAACTGTCAGTGGGAACCACGCTGAACTGAAGATCGAAGACAGCAAGCTGATCGTGCGCGATCTCGAAAGCACCAACGGCACGTACCTCAACGGCAAACGCGTCACCGAACCCGTTTTGGTGGGCGACGAAGACCTGATTCACTTCGCCGAAGCACCGTTCCGAGTGCGACGCCAATCTCCCACCGGGGTGACCGCGGGAACGATTTCAGAAAACGTTTGCGACCAAGCCCTCGCGTTGGTGCAGTTTGATCGCTTGATGAGCCAGCGACTCGTGCGCCCGCACTTCCAGCCCATCGTGACTTTGGTGGGTGCACGAATGATCGGGTACGAAATCCTCGGTCGCGGCAGCGTGTTCGGATTGGAATCGGTCGGAGCCATGTTCCAGGCCGCTGAGCAATTGAACTTGGAAGTGGAACTCAGTCGGTTGCTACGTTGGGAAGGACTCCGGGTCGGCCGCGAGCTTCCGGATTCACCGACCTTGTTCGTCAACACGCATCCAAAAGAAATGGAAGACGGCCAGTCGCTGATTGACTCGCTGTGCAAGGTTCGGTCGATGGCATCGAACACCCAGATTGTGCTGGAAATCCACGAGTCGGCCGTGACCAATCCCAAGCAAATGCAGCGTCTGCATTCCACGCTGAAGGAACTGGACATCCGTTTGGCCTACGACGACTTTGGTGCCGGCCAAGCCCGTTTGGCTGAATTGGTCGAGGCTCGGCCTGACTACGTCAAATTCGACATTGGGCTGATTCGAGGTTTGAGCGTCGCCGACGACAACCGCATGCGGATGCTTCGCTCGCTCGTCAGCATGGTTCAGGATCTGAATATTTCCGCGTTGGCCGAAGGGATCGAAACGATCGAGGAAGCCGAAGCTTGTCAAGAAATCGGTTTCGACCTGGCCCAAGGCTTCTACTACGGCCGCCCCGCCCCCGCCTGATCGCCCGCGTTCAACCTGTAGCTCGCTGGGGCCCCCAGCGAGCCGAACGCACCCTCGCGCGGACTCACGGTGGAGACCACCGTGCCACAGAAGAGCGAACCGGTGTCCTCAGCTGTTCGCGTGCCAAATTCTAGTCGCCGAGAAGCCTGGCACAAACGGTGCGAACTTTGAATCGATGTCACACTGCTTCCCGACGGCGAGCCGCCAGACGGAACAATTGGGGACAATGGTTCTACTCTGCTGCCAGCGTCCAAAGTCGCCCATCGACTCCGTTCGATGGAGTACACAAACCCAACCTGTAGCTCGGTGGTCCCCCACCGAGTCACGCGCACCCTCACGCGCAACCCCATCGCCCAGCACCACGCCACTGCGCTCCCTCGCCACCGCCCTCTCTCGCCGCCTAGTCCAGCGAAGTCGGAACCAAGCGAAGTTTTCCACAACCTGCCCGTCATCCTCGTGATATCCTAAGATCACGTCGCCGGGCGCCCTTTTGCGCGGTCCCGGCTGGCAACGCTTTTCTGTCGACGAAGGAATTCACCATGAGCCGGACGATGCAAGATTTCACCGATTTGCTGCTCCAACAGGGCGTCATCAGTCTCGATCAGCTGTCCGAAGCCGAAGAAGTCGCCAAAAACACGGGCGCGGACATTGGCGATGTCTTGATCAAAATGGAATACGCCAGTCCCGAAGAAGTCGGGATGGCCTTGGCAAAATTCCACAAAATCCCCTTTGTCGACCTCCGCAGCGAGCGGATCAGCGAAACCGTCATCGAATTGGTGCCCGAATCGGTCGCTCGAGAAAACACGGTGCTGCCGTTCAAAGAAGAAGACGGCGCCCTGACCATCTTGATCGCCGACCCGTTTGACCTCGAAACGATCGAAAAGCTGCGTTTCATTCTCAACCGGAAAATCGAAACGGCCCTGGCCCCCAAAGAAGCCATCAACGGGGCGATCAACCAGTACTACGGTCAGGTCGAAGGTGAATCGGCTGACTCGATGTTGCAAGAGTTCACCGACACGGCCATCGACTTCACCGAAACCGAATCAGACTCTGGCGGGGGGGAAGAGACCGTCGACGACAATTCGGCCCCCGTCATCCGGCTGGTCAACCTGATGATTGCCGAAGCAGTCCAGTTGCGGGCCAGCGACATTCACGTCGAGCCCTTTGAGGACCGCGTTCGAATCCGTTATCGAATTGACGGCGTTTGTGTCGAGCGAGAAGCAGCCCCCCGACGGATGCTTTCGGCCATCATCGCCCGGATCAAGATCCTGTCCAAGATCGACATCAGCGAGAAGCGACGCCCCACCGACGGGCGGATCAAAATCACCGTCGGCGACAAGCAGCTCGATTTGCGGGTCAGCATCATTCCGACCAACCACGGCCAGTCTTGCGTGATGCGGCTGCTGGACAAGGACAACATCAAAGTCGGCACCCGGCAGCTCGGTTTGTCCGAGCGTGACTTCCGGAACTTCAACTCGCTCATTCGCCGGCCCAACGGGATCGTGTTGGTGACGGGCCCAACCGGGTCCGGGAAGACCACCACCCTGTACGCTTCGCTCAACGCGTTGAATCGGCCTGACCGCAAGATCATTACGGCGGAAGACCCGGTCGAATACTACCTGCCCGGTATCAACCAAGTCGAAGTGAAACACAACATCGGGCTCGACTTCGCTCGCATCATTCGAGCCATGTTGCGGCAAGCCCCCAACATCATTCTCGTCGGGGAAATGCGAGATCACGAGACCGCATCGATGGGAATCCAGGCTTCACTGACTGGACACTTGGTTTTCAGTACCCTGCATACGAACGATGCGCCCAGTGCTATATCACGGATGGTGGACATCGGTGTACCATCCTACATGGTGGCAAGTTCCGTCATCGCGGTGCTGGCACAGCGGCTCGTGCGGACGATTTGTCCTCGTTGCAAGGTCCGCTATCAGCCGCCACAGAGCGTCATCGAGGATTCCGAAATCCCACCAGAGATGCTCGCTCAGGCCGAGTTCAGCAAGGGCAAGGGATGCACCTACTGCGGCCGGACGGGTTACCGCGGCCGGATCGGTATCTACGAGTTGATGCTGATCAACAACAAGCTCCGCGAATTGATGTTCAAAGGGACGACGACCAAAACGATTCGCGAAGAGGCCATAAAGAACGGTATGTCAACGCTTTACGCCGATGGCATGCTCAAGGTCATTCGCGGGATCACGACCTTCGACGAGGTCTATCGCGTGGCGAAGAAGACCGAGCAAGAGGCCCTCGCGCTCAGTCACATCGCGAAAGAGCTTTCGTCGCTGTAGGCCGCGGATGCACATCGCGGCGTTTCGGCGGCCTTCCTGGCGTTGGGCGGGCGTCCCTGCTGCGATTGGAATCGCGATGCAAGTGCAGCCTTCCCTTCGAGGCAAGTTCTCGAGCGGTTGGTTTCATGTGAGTTGCTCCCTGACGGGCTATTGTCTTTTGCCCTGATCGGGGCGGCATAGTACGCATTCTGGCTACGCAACGCGATTTTCTTTGCCTTTGACGCTGTTTCACGCATAATGACACCGTCTGGCACGGGAAATCACGTGTCGGGCGACTCATCTGGGACGCAATGTCCCGTTGCCGAACGATCTGGCGGGATGCCGGTTGCTCTGGCGTGGTTCGTTCTCGTCTTTTCTCGCGAATCACCTGGGGAGTGGCCGGTTTGAACGCCGGTCGAGCTGGTTGGTTGAGTCGCCAGTGGAATCCGGCCAGGCAAAAGGCCCCTATTCTCTTCTTCACGCCCTCCCACTCATTGTCAGGCGTCTTCCATGGCCACCGTGCTGATCGACAAACTGCTGCAAGCTGCTGTGAAGCAGGGTGTGAGCGACATCCATATTGTTGTCGGTCAGCCGCCCGTGTTTCGATTGCACGGCCGCATGCGGAAGCTGGAAACCAAAACGCTCGAAGGCGAAGACTCCGTCGCGCTGATGAAATCGATCACGCCGGAACGCTGCCAGCGTGAACTGCAAGAGACAGGCTCGACCGACTTCGGGTTCGCGTTTGGCGAATTGGCTCGATTCCGGGTCTCTGTCTTCAAGCAACGTGGCTTCATCTCGATGGTGCTGCGTCAGATCCCCAATGACAAATTGACACCCGAGCAACTCGGTCTGCCCGAGGCTGTCGTCAAAATGGTTCACCGCCCACGTGGGTTGTTCCTGGTGACGGGGCCAACGGGTTCGGGGAAATCGACGACGCTGGCATCGCTGATCAACTTGCTCAACGAGACCATTGACCACCACATCATCACGATCGAAGACCCGATCGAGTTTTATCACGAACACAAAGAGTCGACGATCAACCAGCGGGAAGTCGGCGTCGACGTGCCGAGTTTCTCCGAGGCGATTCGTCGTGCTCTGCGGCAGGACCCCGACGTGATTCTGGTCGGTGAGCTTCGCGACCTCGAAACCATCGAAGCGGCCATCAGTGCGGCTGAAACCGGGCACGTCGTGTTCGGCACCCTGCACACCAACAGTGCTCAAGGCACGGTCAACCGGATCATCGACGCGTTCCCCGGCAACCTGCAGGATCAAATTCGAACGCAGCTCGCTTCGACGTTGATCGGCGTGGTCGCTCAGACGCTGCTGCCCAAGATTGGCGGCGGTCGTTGTGCCGCATATGAGGTGCTGAACGTGACGCCCGGCATCGCCAACCTGATTCGTGAAAACAAGACTTTCCGGATCAACTCATCGATGCAAACCGGTGCCAAGTTCGGCATGCAGTTGATGGACGATGCCTTGTTCAATCACTGGAAAGGCGACCGAGTCTCGGTGGAAGACGTGCTTGCGAAAGCCCACCGTCCCGACGACTTGGCCAAACGAATCGTTCAAGCAAGACAAGGTCTGGGCGACGAGCCCATTCCGATTAAAGAAGATTAGAAGTTGAAAAGGGCCACAGGACCACAGCAGCACAGTGTGTTGGGGTCAGTTGGCTCGACCGTTCCTTATTTTGTTTCCTGTGGCCCTGTGGCCCTGCGCCTCTTTCCAGCTCACTATCCATGGCCCCACGTCGCATCGGACAGATCCTCGTTGACCTCGGTTTCCTCACCGATGATCAACTGCAAATTGTGCTCGACGAACAAGAGCAGCAGCCTGGTGCGCTGTTCGGGAAAGTCGCCGAGGACATGCAGTTGGTCACGGACGAGCAGCTCGTTCAGGCGCTCGCCGAGCAAATGGGGATGCAGACGGTTTCGCTGGAAGACGCGAAGTTGGAACCAGAGGTGATGGAGAAGATCAGCGAAACGATGGCCCAGCTCTATCGTTGCGTGCCAATTCAGTTCGAAGGCAACACGCTGACCATCGCGACTTGTGACCCTCAGAACCTGAACATCCAAGACGAGTTGCGGACGTTCCTTGGTTACGAGATCAAGATCTTGGTCGCGACCGAAGCGGACGTCAACAAAACGATCACGAAGTACTACGACAGCGAAGCTGAAAGCGTCGAGAAACTGGTCGCTGAACTGGCCGAAGACGAAGAGCTCAAAGCCGCCGCGAGTTTGTTGGACAACGAAAAGTTCAACATCACCGACGCGGAAGCACTCGCCGATTCGGCTCCCGTCCGCAAACTGCTCAACATGGTGTTGTTGCTGGCGATCAAGGACCACGCATCGGACATTCATTTCGAGCCGTTTGAAGACGAGTTCCGCATCCGGATTAAATCCGAAGGCGTGCTCTACGAAATGGTTCCGCCGCCACGTCACCTCGCGTTCGCCATTACGACTCGAATCAAGGTGATGGCCAACCTCGACATCGCCGAACGTCGTATGCCGCAGGACGGTCGGATCGAACTGATGGTCGGTGGTCACCCCGTCGACCTTCGCGTTTCGGTTTTGCCGACGATCTTCGGTGAATCAACGGTCATGCGGGTGCTCGACCGTTCGGTTGTGAACCTGTCGCTCGACAATGTCGGGATGGACGAAGACATGATGTCGCGGTTCCGCTCGGCGATCGATCGCCCCAACGGAATCGTGTTGGTCACCGGGCCAACGGGATCGGGCAAGACCACGACGCTGTACTCGACTTTGTCCGAACTCAATGAGATTTCCGAAAAACTGATCACCACCGAAGACCCGGTGGAGTATGACATCGATGGAATCATTCAAATCCCGATCGACTCCGACGCGGGTGTGACGTTTGCGTCTTGTTTGCGAGCGATTTTGCGACAGGATCCGGACACAATTCTGGTCGGTGAGATCCGCGACTTGGAGACCGCTGAGATTTCGATCCAAGCGGCGCTGACGGGGCACTTGGTATTCAGCACCCTGCACACGAACGATTCGCCCAGCACGGTCACGCGACTGACCGACATGGGGATTCAGCCCTTCATGATTTGCGCGACCGTCGAGGCCATTTTGGCTCAGCGACTTGTTCGCCGAATCTGCACCGGTTGTCGCGAAAAGACACGCGTCAGCAGCGATCTGCTGATGGAACTCGGTATGAGTCGCGAAGAGATCGAAGCGACCGACTACTTCAAAGGTGTTGGATGCGAGAAGTGCAACAACACCGGGTACAAAGGCCGGATCGCGTTGTTTGAGTTGATGGTTCTCAACGACACGATTCGCGAAATGATCATGCACAACGCCAGCACGGATGAGCTGCGAGACCAAGCCCAAAGCGACGGAATGGTGATCCTACGAGAGTTCGGCATGAGCCTGGCTCGCGACGGAATCACCACCCTCGACGAAATCGTCCGAGAGACAGTGGTTGATGGTTGATGCAGTGCGAAAGGGCCGCAGCGTCACAGGACCACAGTGATTCAGGATGCAGGTAGATCGAAAAGAAGTAATCCGAGAGGCAAAGATTTAGGAGCGAATGGCGAGCACGTTTGAAGATTTGGAAGTTTGGAAACGAGGGTGCCGATTGGCCGTTTCAGTTTACGAACTCTTATCCGATTGCCGTGACTTTGGACTCAAGGACCAGATGCAGCGAAGTGCCGTCAGCGTTCCTTCCAACATTGCAGAAGGTTATGAGCGAACACCCAAAGACTTTATTCGGTTCCTCGTCATCGCCAAAGGCTCCTGTGCCGAACTTCGAACTCAACTCTACATCGCAACTCGAGTCAAATTGATGTCCACGCAGCAGTCCGAATCGCTCATCGATGAAACAAAACAGATATCGAGAATGTTGCAGGCACTGATCAGTAACCGTCAGCAACAACTCACGAAGCAATGAGTGCCACGACGAAATTCAAACGCTTTGCGTAAACAACCAATGACCTCAACTCCAAATGAAGAAGCTAGAAGCTAACCGCTAGTAGCTTTACAAAAACCAAGCCTGTGGCCCTGTGATCCTGCGGCCCTTTTCACTTGAAGAAGCAATCCCATGCCGACTTATACCTTTGAAGCGATGGACGCGACCGGACAAGAGATCCGGGACGAAATCGATGCGGCCAACGAGGACGAAGCCCAAACCACCATCCGTCAGATGGGCTACTTCGTCACCAAAATCGCGGTCAAGAAACAAGCGGCCGGCGCCGCGGGGGCCGGGGGTGGCAAGAAACGGCCCTTCGCCATGGGCGGGGCCAAGACCAAACATATCTGCGCGTTCACGCGTCAGTTGTCGATCTTGCAAGACGCCGGTCTGCCGATTCTGCGCAGCCTGAAGATCTTGGAAGGCAACCAGAAACCGGGCAAGCTCAAGAATGCCTTGATGGATGTTTGCGACGAGATCGAAGGTGGCTCGACGCTGTCCGAGGCGATGGCAAAGTGCCCGAAGGTCTTCAGTCGGCTGTACGTCAACATGATCAAAGCCGGCGAGGCCGGTGGTGCGTTGGAAACAATTCTCAACCGTTTGGCTGACTTCCTCGAGTCCGCTGAGTCGTTGAAGCGAAAGGTCAAGGGTGCGTTGATCTACCCGGTCATCGTGGTCTTGGTCGCGACGTTGATCCTGACGTTCATCATGTTGTTCATCGTTCCGACGTTCGAAAAGATGTTCGACGAGTTCGGGTTGGATCTGCCGGCACCGACGGTGTTGTTGATCGCGATGAGCAATTACATCGCCGGGTATTGGTTCCTGCTGATCCTGATGCCGATCTGTGCGTTGATCCTGGTCAAACTGATGAGGAAATTCAAACAGGGGCGGATTGGATTTGACATGTTCATCATCCGCGTGCCCATCTTTGGCACGTTGATCGAAAAGAACATCTTGGCTCGGACAACCAGGACGCTGGGGACACTGATCAGTTCCGGTGTGCCAATTTTGGAAGCCCTCAACATCACGCGAGAAACGGCGGGCAACGCCATGTTCGAGCGAATGTTCACCGGGGTCAGCAACCAGATCCGCGAAGGGGAAGTGATCAGCAAGCCGTTGAAGGAGTACTCGGTGTTGGGTTTCCACCCGATGACCGCGGTGTTCTGGGCTTTGTTTGGATCGTTCCCCGGCATCATGGTCATGAGCGTCGCGTTGACCGCAAAGGGCGGCAAGCTCGATGACGGCACCATGGTCGAGATGCTGACGTTCATGTCCAGTTACATGATTGTCGGTGGAGCTGTGCTGTGTGTTTTGTTTTACCTGACGAAGATCAAAGGCCGCGTGGTGGATGACCTCGTGGTGAACATGGTCGACGTCGGGGAAGAGACCGGTGAGCTCGACACGATGCTTTACAAGGTGGCCGACACCTATGACGAAGAAGTCCGGATCATGACCGACGCACTGACCGCGTTGATGGAGCCATTGATGATCGTGTTCCTCGGGGTCGCGGTCGGTTTCATCGTGATCAGTTTGTTCATGCCATTGGTCGAGTTGATCTCGGGCTTGAGTTAAGCAGCCAAATTGAAACAGCCCGACCGGCGCGAGAGTGCCGGTCGGCCGACGAGACAAACCTTTTTCAACCTCATCCGCACCGCGTCGGTTTCGCTCCATGAGTGGAACGGACAACCGCCAGCACCATTCCCCGTTCCGAGAGTAGCGATGAACGCTCGAGCCAATCTCCATCAGCCCGCCCGCGTGGCACCCACCACCCGCTCTGCTTTCACCCTGGTGGAAATGCTGGTGGTGATCGGAATCATCGGCATCTTGTCTGCGATCCTCATACCGGCCATCACCGGGGCGATTGGCACTGCTCGCGACACAGCGATCCGAATGGAAATCGATGTGATCGATCAAGCTCTGGCCGCTTACAACCTGAAATACGGTGACTACCCACCCGACTTCTATCAGTGGAAAGACGTCGAGCGTCACTTTCGAACAGCGTTTCCAGACATCAACGACACTGAGTTGCGGATCCTCGCCCAGTTCACTCACGTGAATGATTCGTTGGCTCGTTGCGGCGGTAGCGGCGTGACCGATCCGCGTACTAGTTCAGCGTTTGCTCACTATCCACACGCGATGGATCGTGCGGAGGCATTGGTGTTTTGTCTCGGTGGTTATTCCAGTGACAAGAAACGTCCATTCACCGGACAAGGTGGTCCGTTGGCATTGGTTGCCTCGGCCAGCTATCCGACCACCGCATCAGATACTGACTACCAGTTGTTTCAGTTTAATTCTGATCGTGATAATGCCTTCTTCGACTTTGGCTCGGCTCGGAACAGCGTCATCGTTGTCGATGGCAGTGGGACATTCAATCCGCTGGGGCTGGCCGCTCCATATGCCTACTCCGACGATGAGAGCGTTGCAAATGCTTTGGGGTTTGCTCAATTGCCGGACCCCTTTCCAGTCGCGTTTCCTGGCGTAAGTGAGTTGCCGGTCGCTTACTTCTCCGCGGACAACTATCAGTACGCGCTGGGCAGTGCCGATCAAGGAAGTTGGGGTTGGCAGCAAGCCGGTTCGAAACACTTGATGAATGTCTATTCGCCACCGGGTGACTTGCAAGATGTGGGGGCAGCCCAGGTGTTTGTTTCCGCTCAACAAGACACAACGCCCAAGTCAACGCTTGCCGGACTGACTGTCGTAGCTGCTGGAGCTTACGAGTTCGTCGAGCCCAAACGCTTTCAATTGGTCTCAGCGGGAAGGGATAACCATTTTGGTGGGATCTTTGTTCCGCAAGGATCGGATTCGTATTTCAGTGCCTTGCCAATGTTCACGACTGGCCAGTTTTACAACCCATTCGGACTCCCGGTTGCAATCAGCGGGACGCCAGCAAACCTGTCGAGTGTTGATAGGTATCAGGACGGTTATGCCTACGAAAAGATGGGCGGGTCTTCGCCGTACACCACTCGGCCAATGCTGGACAACGTTACCAACTTCTCGACTTCGACACTCGATTCGGACCTTCCATAGAACCTGTTATCGCATCAGTTATTCGCCACTCGGCCAAGCCTTTTCTTATGTTTTCTAAAACTTCCAATCGCAACGCATTCACCTTGGTTGAGGTGCTGGTGTCATTCGTGATCATCAGCGTCATCAGCGGAATGGTGGCGATCGCTTTGTCCGGAGCCCAGCGACAGGCTCAGGACACACGTGCGAAGGCAATGATCGACCGATTGAATCTTTCGATCTTGCGACTTTACGAAGACGAATCGCAAAGGCGTGTTGCCATGCCAGGTAACGTGATAAACGGAGAGGCTGTGAGTCAAGCTCAGCTGATTTTCAAGCGAGACTGGCTGCGAGCGATCTTGCCAAACAACAAGGCAGATATGGACGTCGGGTCGTCAAGGACGGGTGCGACCGCGGTGCAGCGTATTCCTTACCGTCGAAATGACGACAACATGGGAAATGTTCAGTGGGCCGAAATTACAGAGAATTCTCGCTTGCTCGCATCTCAGCGGTATCGCCAACGAGTGATGCGGACCCTGGATGTTGGAACGTGGACCGCGGCTTGGGATCTTTGGACACCAGAACATCAAAGTGCCGAATGCCTTTATCAAATCTTCGCGTCTTCGACACTCGATGGAGAGCCGTTGCTGAAGCAGTTGAGGACACGTGATATTGCAGACACAGACGAAGATGGGATGCCAGAAATTGTTGATTCCTGGGGTGTTCCACTTCTTTGGATGCGTTGGCCTACGGGGTTCTATTTGAAGAACCGCTGGGTGGCAGATGAATCTGATACCACCGCTTGGCCGACAGTAGGCGAACTCGCGGCGATCATTCGCAATCGCGGAGACGATCCATTGGACTTGCTTCGAATGGACCCCCGGTATCGGTCAGAGTACGACTACGATTTGGCGTCGACGACCAACGATTTGGTTGATCCGAGGACGAACAACAATAGCATCATGGTCGACAAGCTTACCTACGCGGTGCGACCGATGATTGTGTCCGCCGGAAGTGACGGTGAGTTTGATCTCGTAACCTCAGGTCCTGGGACTGGTCGTGAAACCGTTGGGGATGACTATTTTGCGAACCTGCGAATGTCAGACGCCCGTGATGGTAGCCTGCAGCGTTTTGATCGAGCCGTCTTCTTTCCTGATCCGTTCTTCACGTTGAACATCGTAGGGACTGGGGCGGATGCTCCACGCCCGCTTCTTGAGCGACTAGGCGCGGTTTCTGATGTCAACGGAGACAGGACGGACAATTCAGCTGACAATATCTATCCAGTATTGGGGTTCTGATCATGTTTATTGCAAAGATGAGAAGAGTCGCTTTTCGTGCTGGGTTTACGCTCGTCGAATTGATGATTGCCCTCGCGATTATCACCCTGTTGACCAGCATTGCTCTTCCAACAATCAAGAATACGCTTCGTGAACAGCAAGTGTCTCGTTCGGCGACGTTGTTTCAGTCGGTGATCGAAGAAGCACGAGCAAGATCAATCGCGACAGGTGGTGGCGGTGGCATCATCATTGACCGCATTGGTGGACGAGGCCCGCTCGATCGAAGCCAAGCCATTCGCATGCGTTTTGCGACGACCCCAGCTCCCTATTCGGGTGAAGGCTTAGGGACTCGAGGTCTAATAGTCGTGAGGTTTGGTCCCAGTGGAGTGGAGCTTGACACGTTGGAGATGGTGGTGCCTGGCGAAGCATCTCAGTTGTT
Source organism: Rhodopirellula sp. UBA1907 (assembly GCF_002337565.1). NCBI lineage: Bacteria > Pseudomonadati > Planctomycetota > Planctomycetia > Pirellulales > Pirellulaceae > Rhodopirellula > Rhodopirellula sp. UBA1907. The sequence goes on from NZ_DDGH01000100.1 coordinate 21,922, forward strand.
GCGTTCCGCGCGGGACATAAGCGTTAGTCCGAACAAGCGGACGCTCATCAATCCAGGCGATATTGTCCAGCTCGGCGACAATGGTATGCCGGCCCAGATCACAGGGATTTCCCTAACTGGCACAGGCGATGTGAGGTTGTTTTTGCAGAGGATTGAGCCGAATTCAAATTTTCGTCGTTTTCACAATCAAGAAGTTCCGTTCCGTATTCTGCGATCGCCTACGCCTGCGATCGCGATGCCGACGGAGCTGTCGCAGGGGGCAACCATTGATCTGACCAGTTCTGGGATTGGTCGCTTTGGCAACGAGTTTTCACCAATGGAGATCGAGGGCAACTATGTCGACTCAACGGCGTTGCCGTTCACCGTTGCCACGAATCGATCTCAAGTCGTTGACTATGGTTCGATTTGGATTTTGTTTGGAGCACGAGGAGAGGTCAGTCGAGTGCTGGCAACTCAGCGAGTAAGTGGTGCTCTGTTGCTGCAGGAACTTCCGGTCTTGGGTGACATTCACTTTTTGGTTGGCCGTTCGGGTGACCTGAAGGTGGATCCGAATGACCAGCTCGAAGACACGGACGGCTCACCATTTGCGGATGATGCAGATGACGGAACAACGCCGTTGCTTAGTGATGAAAGTATTTGGGTGACCATTAAGTCACGCAATGGTGAAGTGGTGGCGTCGTCATGGACCAATCCTTTCGTGAATCAGGCCCAGATGATTCCGCCGGGACCACCTAGCAACAATGCCAACCAGCGTTTGCGAATTCGGTCAGTGATCGGAGCTGCTCGAACGGCTGCGGTCGAAGCTCGTGACTTGGGGTCGAACTGATGATGAATTCGTTGAACCAAAATCGAACACGGCGCCGCAACCTTATGAACCGAAATGCTTTAATTCGTGGTTTGCGTGGTGGCGTGACGCTAATGGAAACAGTGTTTGCCATGGGGGTCATCCTGACAGGACTGTTGGGTCTCGCTGCTTTAATTCCGATTGCATCTGATAATGCAAAGTCAGCGATGGAGTTGGATCGCAGCATCAGTGAATCAACCGCTGCAGCAGCGATCGGTGCTGCCCAGAAGTTTCATGACCTTGATAAGTTGGTGATCTACTACAAACCCGTTTCGGCTTCGCCTGGAGCGCCAGGTGAAACGCTGACCGGTCAGGTTCTGTCGATTCGCGACGCGATGACTGTTGGCGGTTTTCCAAGTGAAGAAAAGGAAAAACTGAGCTCGCCTGGTTATGGTCATCCCGATTCGAAGGCGGGGATTCAGGCCGGGATTTGCATTGACCCATTGGGGATGCCGGATCTTCGAACATTGCTCGCTGGCCCGTCCACCCCGGCGAATGGGAACTATGCGGACGACGTTTCAGCGAGTCCTTTCGCTGCAGCGGCCAACACCGATTCGGCTTATGACTTCAGCCGATTTCCCTACTACAACGAACGGTACAAGATTCTCACGCCTCCAAATGATCCGGTCAGGGCGTCCAATGGGCCAGTCGCATCAGGCCCTGTTCCACCAAACCGGCCACAGATGCCGTTTCCAATGTCGCCGCGAATGTGGAGAGCGACATTGCGATCGGAGATGTTTGCTGAAACCACTCCGGTGTACCGTCATCAGATCATCAGTCGCGCCTATGCCGAACACGTTTTTCGAGGTTCAGGTGGACTGTCAGTGGTTGATGGCAGCAAGCCTTCGGATCCAGCTTCGGTTTTGTTGACTAAGACAGTGATGACAAGTGGTGTCACGACGGATTCAGGGACGACCAATTCGAGCGAGTACACATGGTTTGCGACGTTGGTTCCACCGTTTTTGGGTGGCAACAGTTTTCGCCAATCAATCGTTGTTGTTCGCCAGCGTTCCCTTGAAGTGCCTCAGCGACTGGATGACCCGCTTGCACTGCAGAAACGCAGTTATGCGGTTGATGATTCGGATGACAATCCTCGCAGCGAACGAATCGCTTGGGTTGGGAATTGGATTGGTTTTGTCGGCGGGGCCGGTGGTGAGGTGGAACTTTATGGTTCTGCTTCCGTTGACTCCGAAATCCGCACGGGTGAATGGGTGATGCTGTCTCGCCAGCCACACCAAGTCGGTGGCGGTCCGTTGACGCTTGGTATGTCCGCCCAAGGCCCAGCCGTTCATCGGTGGTATCGAGTATTGCGAGTTGATGAGCCTCAGTATGGATTCATTAACGGTGGTGGTTTTGGAGCTGGCTGGAATGATTCAGACAGCAACACGAACCCCGAAGTCTGGCGTCGCACGGTGACTTTGGACGGTCCTGATTGGACCTTTCAGGATGAATCAAGCGGCAATGTAACTCATATCGACGATACCTACTGCACGATTGTCAGTGGGGCTGTGTCGGTAGTCGAATCAGAGGTGGTAATCGAATGAGTCGCGAAACCCCTCTGCCCTCTCTCTTCTCTATTCGTAATGACCTGCCTCTAAATGCAGGGAGTACACACATGACTCAAAAGAACAAACTATCGACACCGGTTGGTCTTTGCCCACCGGATCAACGCTCGGGGATCGTGTTGCTCGTCGTCCTTGGGATGCTGACTCTCTTCAGTGTTCTTGGCGTCAGCTACCTCGTTTTCACATCCCGTCAACGCAGCGCAGCGTACAGCATCCAGCGTTCGGAAGCGGCTGACCTGGACGGTGCGAAGTTTGTCGACGACGCGATCAAGAAAATTCTCGTCGGTGCTACAGGTCCGGAGTCGTCTCTTTGGGGGCACGATCTGCTAGGCGATCTTTACGGAATGCGAGATTCCATCGAAGCCAGCGTCGCACCCGTTAATACTTACATGCGGTCGGCTACGAGCCGAGATGATCTCGCTCCCGCTGCCCTACTTGGCGGGCAGTTTATACGTTTCCCGACACTTCTTTATCTTGAGTCACCTCACCAAGCGGGCGGGTCAGGTGATTTTCCTCTGGATCAGGCTGGGATCAATGATTATTTATCGGATTATCCGCATCGTCGAAATGACAATGAACCGACAAGACGCTACCCAGGCTATGGGGGAACTGTCACGCAGTTGCCCTTGGATCCCAACAACTATGTAACTCCAAACTTTCCGCATGATGATGAGTTGAATGGTCGGTTGCTCACCTTTCTCGGTGGGCCTCTCGAAGGTTTGACATTCTCGGTCGCCCGGTACTTCGGGGATCACCGAGGTGCACCCTACGGCCGAGATCAATTGTCCGGCCAAGTCGTGATCGATATTCGTGATCACCAAAATTCCCCAGTGACCGTTGGCGATGTGACACAGTCGCTGGCCGAATGGTTGGCGGACCCGGCGTTCCGAGTTGATCGTTTGTTTTACGACTACGATTCCAACTTGGCGGCTTTGCCGAACGGAGCATTGCCTTACGCTCGCTTCTACATGAATGGTCGAATCCTGAATGGGCCTGGGCTTGGGTGGGACCGCCCTCGTCGGCAATTCAATCCGTTAGGAGGCGTCAATCAGCTGATGGGTATGGACCGCCTGCGCACAGTTGGAACGAACAACCCTCTTCGCCCCTTCAACTTGAACGAAGTCGTTTCGACCGATCTGAACATTACCCGAATCGAAAAAGGTATTGCGAGCAACATGGAAGCGATTCCGGTGACAGGCATCCCCTATGAAGTTCCTGATGGCCCGTTCGACCCAAATGATGATGTCGCTTGGCCAACTCTGGGATTGCAACCACTGCCGCTTCGTCGCGGTTCGGATGTGCCCGTCGCATTGCAAGGTCACTATGCAATTCATCGTTTGGCGCGTGATGAGTTTGCCACAACGCCTTTGGAATCGTTTCTTCAGGATTTGCCGCCCGGCGACACTGACGAACCGTACGATGCACCCGATTTCAATAACATGTGGCTTAGCTACATGCCAACCGATTCAATTCTTGGCGAGGCTGCGCCGTCGTTCGTGCGTCCTGGATTGTTGAATTGGATCATCAACAATCAAGACGGGACAATGGATACGGTTCGCTTGCAGCGAATGTTGGTGGCAATGCAGCGATCAACACTCCGGCCGTTGCCAATTGAAAATGACCCAATGGTTCCTGCTGCTGTCGCAGATCGGGGAGTGGGGGTCAAACGTTTGGATTACTCCAAGTTCACCGGAAGCAATAACACTCCCGGATTGAATCAGCCTATCGATTTCAATAATCCGAGTCTTCCCGAAGTGCTTGCGATTGCTCGTGCATTGGCAGGACGTGATGATGATGGCGACGGGATCATTGATTCATGGGATGTCGACAACAACGGTGATGGTGTTGTCGATGGAGTATGGATCGATGCAGGACTGCCGCTGACACAAAGTCGCGAAGGACAGCTTATTAAGCCTCTGGTCAGCTATTTGGTTGAAGACCTTGGCGGACGAGTGAACGTCAACTTGGCAGGGAACATTGCTCAGGCAAGAAACGCGATCACGAATGATTTGGCTGGAGCTGTTCAGCATCTCGCTCCGATTTCGCAGCCTACGAGCAACGCAGTGAAATCGCCCGCCCGGGTGTACACGCAGGTTCCCTCGCCGCCAAACCGCGGTTACCTGTTGGAAACCGGTCTCCCAAGCGGTTGGGGCTACGGTCCAGCCGAGATCGATATCCGAGCCTTGTTCACACCTCTCGGTACAACTCCGATTTCGGTCACCGAAACAACTCCGTTGACGAGTTACAACGCTGATAACTTGATGCGTGGACCACAGCGATTGCTCGGTGAACGTCTAGGCGTTTTCTCCAGCGTTGTCGGTCGTGCTCGTGCCTACGCAGATATGGGAGATACGGGCTATGGACGGGTGGTTGCGGTGCCGGGGTATCTCGTCGATCCGGTAACCGGAAACGGGAATGACCTTCTGGGTACGCTTCGAAATCCTAATCGTCCAAACCTCCATCAAGTAATCAATCCGCAAGGGCTGCCCGTCGATGCTTATGGCCGAGGTGCGATAGGTCTTGGGGTGAATGGTGAGTTGGTTGTTGGGGGCACGTCGTCGATCGTTTCCAATGGCGGTGCTGCGGCAGGTGACTCATTTGATGATCCTTACGAGATGGATCTCACCGCTTCGAGTGAGCCAGACAAGCCCTACACCTTCGCTGATTTGGAGCCATTGCTGCGATTTGATTCCTTCGACCGCGACATGTTGTCAGATCGAATCATCGAGTTGATCGAAGACTATCACAACAATCCTGACCTCAATGGGAACGGGACGGTTACGCCCGCTGAATATGAGTCATTGCAAGGATTGAGGAAGGCATTGGCTGACTCCATGACGACTCATTCGGTTAGCGCCGCGACGGTCAAAGGAAGTTTGCCACCAGAGTTCTTCGAAAACACCACGATGGCTACTTCGGCATCTAGCCCTCAGCAGTTGCTGCAGCTGGCTGTCTTTCCACATAACACGCCGGCAGTGGAGTTGGACCATGCTCGCAATGCGGTCATGTGGGAGCTGATGCCCGAAGAGCTTCGTGCGGGTCGCAAGTTCAATTTGAACCGGAAGTTTGGGAATGGATTTGACGACGACGGCGACGGTGTTGTCGACGATGACCAAAACGGACGCGTTCTCAATGGTGCGATCTCAACCGCTGAGTTTATAGAGACTCACTATTTGGGCGACGGAGGAGCGACGACTCCAGTTTCATCAACTCGTGGTCTCGCTGCGGCCGGTGAGTTGTTGAACCCGCAGATCACAGACAACACAGCGTCTAGTCCCCGAAACGTGACCGCTCGCGCCCAGTTCGCGCGTCACCTTTATGTCCTAGCGATGATGTTAATTCGGGATGCCAATCGTGGTGTGGATTTTGATTTTCCCCACTCCTATCCCGATTTATCTACTTTTGATTCGCCGTTCTACAGAACCCCACTGCCTACAGACGACACAATGACGCCAGTTGATGAGAATCTGCTTGCACGTCAGGAGCGATTCAATCAAGAGTATCGTGCGATGAAAATCGCTCAGTGGGCAGCCAATGTGGCTGATTTCCGCGATGCGGATGCTGTGATGACACGTTTTGACTATGACCCCAACCCATTCGATGGATGGGATGTCAACTTGATGGACAACACGACCTTCCGGACGGTGTGGGGACTCGAACGTCCCGAACTGTCGTTGGAGGAATCGCTTGCGTTTCATGACCGTCGAGTCAGAGATACTAATTTTGATAACGGTGGTGCTGATCTATCGCTGCAAGGAACCGATGGAAGTGCAACTCGCGGAGACGCAGATTTGGATCAATGGCGAATCCCGCAAGGGTCATTGTTCCTCGAGTTGAGAAACACTCGCAGTCCTCAAGTGCCACTTGCCCCGGGCAGTGAGGTGGATCCGGTCGCGAATGCGTCGGCGTATCCGTCGGAACTATACAGTCATCTTGGTGCGCAGCAGCCTTGGGATCCGTGGGCGTTGGATCTGAACCGAAAGGCACCCGGCAATGACGTTCCTGTGTGGCGTGTGGCGATCAGTGAGTTCCATTCGGCGGATTCTGACGTTCAGACTTCGACATCTGCAGTGCGGAATCGTTTGCCAAGCGGAACCAATCCAGCGACGGCACCCCATCACGAAGGGTCTGCTGATCTGTTGTTGCAACCCGTCGGTAGTGGTGCAGTCGCTGCCGCAGCTACTGCCGGGGTAGCGATGGATCGCGACACCGCGACACTGAATCCCGCCCAACCTCGGTTCTTTGATTCGTTGTCTGCTGAGCAGTCTGCGACCGCGATCGACCGAGTCATTTTCTTCGCGAACAATGTCGATCCATCCGCCATGGCAACCACTTTGGCTGACATCTCCGATGCGGGGCAGGTGTTCTACAACCGATATGCGAATGGCGACTATGACAATGGCGGCGTTTATCTCGCCGGTGGCCAGCACGCGGTGATCGGTCCACGCCCGCGGACGTTCATCGGAGCGAAAAAGAATCACGCTGGGACGCCGACCCATGATCCGACTACGGAAGGCCCCGCAGTTGATCGAGCGGACTACGAATCGCCCCAGCGAATCGATTTGTCTCCACATCAAGTTGTACATCGTGAGATCGATGGGACACTGACAACCCCTATCTATGATGATCCGAACGCACCTCAAGAGGACGCTTCTATCCAGCAGGTCATTGGTATCCAGGCTGCTGCGGATGTTCCAGCCTCTTGGACGAACATTACGACGCCGATTGGTGTCAATGTTTCTGAGCCGCTGCCCTATGAAGCCCCTCCGGTCGGACGACGGTACTACCTGGAACCCACCGAATCACTTAATCCAACTCTGAATTTCCCGGTCGACTCCTATCGAGACTTCGACAGTGGAACGGGCCAGTTCCCAGACCGTCCATTCGACGATCGCCCTGATATGTCGGAGTTGTACCGAGCATTTGGTGCGACCGGACAATTGACTGGTACGCGTGAGCATTTCAAGACTGCTTATCTGCAGCGATTGGCAGACCCAACGCAGCCCTATCATGCAGAGATGAACCCATTCATCACTGTCGACTACATCACCATTGATTTGACCGTGTTCAACGGAAGCGATGAGAATGAAATTTCGCTGACGGACACCGGTGGGAATCCTGTCTGGAAGGATCCAATTGACGAAGACCCATATACGAACGATCCGCAGGAGAACTTTGCGAGCCGTTACAAGACCGGGAAGACAGTTATTGAAGATGCAACATCAGCTAACTTCGATAACTTGCTTCACAGCGTTAACACTTATCCGCCGGAAGTGACGACCGTCACACCGCAGAACGAAGCAACTGCTGGATCAGTGTATTTTGCGGCGAATCTGAATCGTGACGCTGCGACGGTTTATAACGCGGATCCTAGTGACCGGACGACTCATTCAACCACGCTTGGTTATTTGAATCATTCGTACGGACCACGTTGGCGTCAGGGGCCGATTGCGCCGGGCACCGTTTACAACTCCGCCCAGTCCACGTTCTCGCCATTCGTCGGACAGCCGTACAACGGTTTCCCAGCAAGCGTGCTTTGGCTCAATCGGCCGTTCGTATCGGCCGAGGAGTTGATGTGGGTGCCAATCAGTTCACCGGGTAGGTTGGGAATGGAATTTGGTTCGGCGGTCGGTGCCGTGACCTCCGATCAATATCGGTCGCTCTACAACACCGAGCCAATCAGTGGCGGAAATCCAGTAGCACCCCCGGTTCCAACTGCCGTTCCTGCGCCTCTAACTCCAACGCAGCCGTCGCGATACGACTTCAATCAAAGGTTCACGCATCTGTGGAACTTCTTCTCGTCGTCATCGAACGTGTTTGCATATGAGCCGGCTACTTACGAAACGTCGGGGGGAACAACCAAGCCTGACTATCCGTGGTTGCCTAACGATCCTTCGTCTGCCAATGGCTTTGTGGGGATGCCAAGCAACATGCCTGCGATGACAACGCCCTATCCCGAGATTCCAGAAAAATGGCCGTCGCCGAACTTCTGGAGACTGTTGGAGTGGGTCGAAGTTCCACCGCCATTTGACTTTGACGTCGATTTCATTTCGCCGGAAGACAACGTTCAGGTTGCTGGCGAACAGTCGTTGTTCTCGCCAAGAATCGACTTCCGCACCCTCGGTACGATCAGCGGAGCCAACGTCGTGAATGCTGATCCACGAAGTTGGGACCTTGTTAATCCAGCGCCATCGTATGGATGGAATCGTGGGGCCGGAGCTTGGCAAAACAATCCCGCGTCGAATGGTGCGTACAACGGTTTCTGGACCAATGACATCCTCACGGAAGGGTTTCGGCCGCCGTTTGGTTTCAAGAGCAAGCTGTATCGAAATGGTCTGATAAACCTCAACACCATTAAGAGTGTGAAGGTCTACAAGTCATTGATGGCAGGCTTCTCTACGCCTGGCGAACTGGACCCCGCTTTGAACAACGACCTACCCGTAGGTAAGGGAGCGTTCTGGGATGAGTTCTTGAGGAATCGAAGAGGCTATACACCAGATAGTGTCGCTCCTGCTCGGGCGAACAACTGGTTTGTTTCAGGGACGCAACCGCTGCAAACTTTCGATCATGACGACAATCCAGGGACAGCCCAGATACCATCGTTTGACAAGAACATCCCGACTCAGTTTGCGGGTGTCTTTCGCTCGGCGATGTATGGGCAAATCGCACCGCTGGAGAGCATGCGGACTCAGACTGTTGACCCAGCGGAGCCTTCCGGCCAGGTTCACGATTCGACTGGTCCGCCCTACACACCTATCGTGCGTCAAGAAAAGCAGCCATCGGACAACGGTCTGATGCGTCGCGATTTCGTTCGAGACGGTGCAGTACAAGAAGGCAAGCCGATCTTCCAACGGCAATCGACGGATCCTGCAGTGACCGCACCTCAGAATCATGAACGCAGCGTTGTTCACCAGCAGCTGGGTATGACACGTCTTTCCAATATGGCGACGGATCAGTCCAACGTTTTCGCTGTGTGGGTGACTGTTGGCTACTTTGAAGTTGATGGTGCGACGCTCGAAGTTGGACAAGAAGTCGGACAAACAATGGGTGAAGTTTCTCGCCCGAAGGGTTTCTTTGTGATCGATCGCAGTAAACCGGTCATGTACCGACCCGGTGAAGTGAACAACGCATTGGAAACCATTCAACTGTCACGAATTTTGGAATAGGAACGTAACCATGAATTGCCAAACGAAGAAATTGCCGGCAAGGGTTGCGTTTACCTTGGTCGAATTGATGATCGCGATGACAGTGACGTTATTGTTGATGGCGGCGTTGGGTAAAGCCTTCGCGGTCATCGGGCGGTCGATGAAGGAGGGACGCAGTCAGGTCTCTTTGAGTAGTAAATTGCGGGGCATTAGCTTTCGCATCCGAAATGACCTGCACTCACGAACTGTTGATGCGAGGCCACCAATTTCTCCCGTCGGTGGCCAAGGTTATTTCACCTATTACGAAGGTCCGCTGACCGAGCACACCTACGGTCTGTTTGGTGCTGAACCGACTCAAGAGACAACTGGTGGTGATTTTGAAACGCCTTCATCAGCTGGTTTCAATGCTCCTGAGAATGGTCCAACCTACAGACGTTTATCGCGGTATGGCGATTTCGACGACTACATTGCATTCACCGCAGAGGCGGCAGGCGATGATTGGTTTACCGGGAAGGTTCCCGCGTACTTGGTTGACGATACGGCCGCTGATCCGATGGAACCTCGGATCATACGTTCCAAGAGAGCGGAAATCATTATTTGGGCATCGCCAGTTTGGGATCTCGATAAGAACTCAAATGAGTTGCGGATTGCCACGACACCGGCGTCGTCATCCGATCCCACTTGGCTTCCAAGCCCTAGCAAAATGCCTTTGTTCGAAGACGTTGATCGAAACTATGCACCGGATCAGATTGTCCTGCGGCAGCGGATTTTGCTGGTGCGGCCCGACTTGAACGTCAAAGGTCGTCTCGAATTCCCGTTCGGTACAGGCCCATCGACAGTCCGCGATGGTGGGCCGGCAAACGGTCGATCGGGTAGCGGCTTCGAGACAACCTATTTGCGACCTATGAACGGAAACGTGAATGATCCTGGAGCTGTTCCGGCCGGGCTCGCGGAAATCTATCCAATCGGGCAGACCACCTTTCCCAACTATGTTGCTCCTGGCAGCGCCACCGACTCAGCTCAGGTTCGCCAAAGCAATTGGTTGGTGGGTATGGCCCCAATGCACCAGTATTTTGATATCTCGCTGCGCCGCGTGGTTCATCCTGACACGGGTGAACCAACTAACTTTGTCGCTGCCAATTCACTAAGTGATCTGGTTTACCCACACAATCGATTTGGACACGTTCGCTATCCGGGTCGATATTTTGGACGTGGACAGGCAACGGGAGCGTTCCAAGACCGGAGCGACTTCGCAACCTCGATGCCGTTGTTGGCTCTTGGTGGGAACGATGCTCTTACGACGTGGCAAGGTGCAGACGACACCAGGTTGGATCCGCCGAATGCGACTGCGCCTGGTTGGTTTCCCAGTGCGCATCCCAGTTCACGAACATTCAATTCGGTCAGTGGCGAACTATTCGGATTGTTCAATGGGTGGTTGCTTCCTGAGTTTGAGTTAGGGGATCCCAATCCACGTCCAAATCCTGCAGTTCCCGTTTCGCATTGGCATCGCGCATACGTTTCGACCAATGACCCGCGTTGGGATCGTACTGGAGAAGACGTTATTGCATCCAATATTCTTTCGTTTGATCTGCGAGGCTTCGATCCAGGGGCGCCAATTTTTGCTACCGCTGGAATGGATGAAGCGCCTGGTGTAGCTGGGTTTGACGATGATCTATCCGGAACGGCAGACGACACCGACACAGTCGGTTTACAGTTCTCGAGTGAGCTGGGTACGGTTGGAAGCGATGACGAAACAATCACTGTCAATGACATTGGGATCTCCGCGTTGCTGACATTGAACAATGATACCGGCTTCGATATTCTCGATCTGCGTGATAACGCTCCCTCAAACACTTACAGCAAGTCTCCGGGCCACTACGCCGCACTGGTCGGACAGGGTGGATTCGTAGATTTGTGTTATCCCTATCTGAATGGCACTCCTCTACAAAGCTTGATGGCTAGTTCGGGCCAGGCGTCCACTCCACCAATGCCGGTCGTCGCTGACGCCGAAGTGGCTCGAAACTACACGACATTCTTGAATTCGAGCTACTCTGCTTTTCCGATTCCAACCAATGGATTGGATAGTTTGAAGTACAGCGGCAAACTGGTTCATCGAGGTACGGCGGGAAGCATTGTCTACTTCCAGCCAACGTACGACACATGGACGAACGGTTATGAGGCAGATGGGTTCGATCAGTCTCAACGATCCGACTTGAGTTTGACCGGTGGCACTCCGTCTGGAACGACTTGGGTTCTGAATAATGCAAGCGGGCTTACCAAGACTCCTCGCGGCGGAGCAGGACCGTGGCGAATCGACTCAGGTCGATTCGATTCAAGTTTTCAGGAATGCCCACCGCCCTTCTTGAGTGATTTGCAAGCGATCAGTGTCACGGTGAGATTAGAGGATCCACCAACCGGTGAGATCACTCAGTTTACTATTGTGGAAGGACTTCAATAGCGTTCGCGTTCATCTTCGATTTTAGTCGAGTGGTCGGCGATATCGGTGCGGGTTTATGATTCGACTGCGGGGCAGTTGCGGCAGCAAACGATTGTTGAGTACTTCCAGTGATGGCCTGGACGGTGACGGACTGATCTAAGCAGTTCGGCAGGAGTCTTTCGGCACTTGGACTGTTTTAGCAAGCGTTGTTGCTCCAACGTAGAATCGGGGCTAATGCCCAAACGGCTGACATGATTATCCCCGATCATTCCTGCCGACCTGCTTCGAAACACTTGGCCGACATGAGTTTGCGTTTGCTTGGTGGGGCTGCTTGCGAGGGGAGTGGGTCACGGTGGGGACCGCGTGCTACAGGTTGTTGTGAAGCTAGGTTTGGCGTTGAGCGACGGTGGCATTGCCTGGCGAGGGCTTCTTCTGGCGACGCGGGTTTTGCTTCTGTTCGGGCTTCGCTCAGGGATTCACAAACTGTAGCTCGGTGGTCCTCCACCGAGTCTTGCATTGGTTTGCGTGGGTTCACGGTGGGGACCACCGTGCCACAGGATTATAGGATGCTGGCTTAGCAATCGGCCCAGGTTCGGCCGTGGGCGACGTCGACTTTCAGTGGCACGTCGAGTTCCATCACGCTGGTCATGGCTTCGCGAATCATGTCCGACAAAGCATCGAGTTCTTCGTCGGGGGACTCGAGCAGCAATTCGTCGTGAATCTGCAAGAGAAGACGGGCTTGCAGATCGCTCTGCTTGAGTTGCTCGTGGACTCGCAACATGGCTAGCTTGATCAAGTCTGCGGCGGTGCCCTGAATCGGCATGTTGATCGCAATGCGTTCCGGTTCGGTGAGGCTGCGACGTTTCGATTCGGGCAGCTTTGCCAAATCGCGGACACCCTTGATTTCACGACGGCGTCCCAACATGGTTGCCACGTAGCCTTCGTTGCGACAGCGGGCCAGCGTGTCCATCATAAAAGCTTCGACGCCCGAGTATCGCTGGAAATACAACTCGATGTAATCGCGTGCTTCGTCGTTGCTGATGCCGAGCGTTTTGGCCAAACCAAACGGGCTTTGGCCGTACACGATTCCGAAGTTGATCGTCTTGGCGATCCGGCGGAGGTCGCTGGTGACTTCCGATTCTTCGATGCCGTTGACTTCCGCGGCGACTCGCGTGTGGATGTCGGCGTCGTCGTGGTAGGCACCAATCAGGGCTTCATCACCGCTGTAGTGGGCCAGCACCCGCAGTTCGATTTGTGAGTAGTCGGCACCGAGCAAGGACCACCCTTCGCGTCCGGCGGTGAACGCGGCTCGGATCGCTTTGCCTTGTTCGGTTCGGATGGGGATGTTTTGCAGGTTGGGTTCACTGCTGCTGAGCCGTCCCGTTGCCGCGACGTCTTGCCGGAACGAGGTGTGGACACGCCCGGTTTTGTCGCAGATCAATTGCGGTAGCGCGTCGATGTAAGTGTTCTTCAGTTTGGTGGCTTGGCGATACTGCAGCACGTGTTCCGCGATCTCGTGGTTGACGGCCAATTGCCCCAAGACATCCGCATCGGTGCTGACTCCGGTCTTGGTTTTTTTGATCACCGGCAGCCCAAGTTCTTCGAACAAAACGACACCGAGTTGCTTGGGGCTATCCAGGTTGAACTCGTGTCCGGCGGCGGAAAACACCAACGCTCGCAGGTCCGCGATGTCTTTGTCGAACCGCTCGCTCATTTTTGCCAGCGTATCGGCGTTGACATGGATTCCGTTGAACTCCATTTCGGCCAGCACTTCGGTGAGCGGCATTTCGACTTCATCGAACAAGCCATCCAAACCGGATTCGTTGAGTTCGTCACGCAGCGTCGGCGCGAGTCGAATGGGCACATCAACGTCTTCGCAGGCGTAGGGTGAAACGTCGTCGACGGGGACTTTGTCCATCGTGATTTGTTTCTTGCCCGTTCCGATCAAATCTTTGATCGAAAGGTTGGTGTGGTCGAGTCTGCGTTGGGCGAGGTCATCCAGCCCGTGGTTGCGGCCTCCGGAGTTCAGCAAGTAGTCGGCGACCATGGTGTCCATCGTGATGCCGCCGAGTTGAACACCGGCCGATCGCAAAACGATGACGTCGAACTTCAGGTTGTGGCCGACTTTTTCGATCGCGGATGATTCCAGGACATCGCGAAGGGTTTCGATGACGACGAGTTCGTTGATCGCCGGATCACCCTCGGGGGCACGGACGGGGATGTAGGCGGCTTCGCCCGGTTGCCATGCGATGGAGATGCCGACCAAATCGCACCCGCGTGCGTGGGTGCTGGTTGTTTCGGTGTCGATGGCCAGGACGGTTTGTTTGGCGAGTTCAACCGCGAGTGCTTTCAGTTCGTTTTCGGTCGTGATGGTTTGGTAGCGTGATTCCCAAACCGGTTTGGGTTCTTCCGCGGGGGCTTCGCCGCCCAGCAGTTCCGCGGCGCGGCTTCGCAATCGGCGAAAGCCAAACTCTTGCAACAACGCGTCGACTCGTTCGAGATCGGCTGCCGAGCGAACGCATCGGTTCCAGGGAATCGGTGATTCGACATCGCGTTTGAGTTCGACCAACTCGCGCGACATCATCGCGGCTTCGCGGCCGTTCATCAGGTTCTCTTTGCGTTTCTTTCCTGAGATCGATTCGGCGTTGTTGAGGATCTCTTCCAGCGTGTCGTGGGTTTCAAGCAATTGCTGAGCGATCTTGGGGCCGATCAATGAGATACCGGGAACGTTGTCGACTGGGTCACCGACCAGCGCCTGATAGTCGACGACTTGGTCGGGCCGGATGCCCCACAGCCCGAACAGTTCCGCGGCGTCGATCTCTTGGTCTTTGCGGATGTTGTAAATCTTGGTTTGGTCGCTGATCAGTTGCCGGCAATCTTTGTCACTGGTCACGACCAAGCATCGGCCGCCGGCGTCTTCGACTTTGGCGGCGACGGTTGCGAGCAAGTCGTCGGCTTCGAAGCCGGATTGCTCGATGATGCCGATCCCCATTGCGTCGATCGCTTGACGGATCAACGGGATTTGTTGGCGGAGTTCGTCGGGCATCGAGTCCCGGTTGGCTTTGTATTCGGGATACAGCTCATTGCGGAACGTGACTTCGCTTTTGTCGAACGCGGCGATCAAGTAGTCGGGGTTCTTGCGAGAGAGCAATTCCAGCATGTCGCCGACGAACCCGTAAACGGCCGACACGGGCAGTCCACCGGTGCTGGTCATCGGCGGCAACGCGTGAAAGACCTGATAGATCAACGAGTGAGCGTCGACGACGACGACCAATTTGTCGGTCAGGTCTGGGATGGGATCGTCGGTGGTCTCGGGGATTGGTCTCTGCAGCACGGCGGGCAGGGCGTCGTCCGCGATGCGGACCGCGTCGTGTCGCTGCTTGCGTTCTTCCGTCGTTTCGCGATCGGCTCGCGGGCCCGATTGCGAGGCGTCTTTGGGGGCGGCGTCGGACTCGGATGATTCTCGTGGCGTTTGGGTGGAGCTGGTTGGCAGTGGCGTCACTCCGGTGCCGGCGACCGATGGGACGGTCGCGGCGTTGGGGCTGGGGGTGAAACCTCGCGTGGCGGACAGTTTGTCTGGATCGCGTTCTTTCGCAGGCGTTTGGGCGGCGGCCGGGGATTCAGCGGCGGCGGTTGAGTCGGATGGCGTCATCGCGGGCGCGGACTCAGCGACTTGGTTCGCGGCGGATGCGTCGGCGGCCGGAGGAGCGGCGGCCGGAGGAGCGGGGGCCGGAGGAGCGGGGGCCTCGTCGAACCCGCTGAACAGCATTTGGTCGTCGTCGTTCTGTTTGGGGCGAGGTCGAGATTTGGCCATGGGAATCGCGAAGAAGGTGGCGAGGCGTCGAGAAGAGCACGTGGGCTTGGGCAGCCGAGAGCATACCGCGATCGATCGAAATCGGGCAGTTTGGAAGGGCGAAGTCGACGCGTTGATCGACGATTCGCAAACGATTGTGACAGTCAGAAAGGAGCTTCGCCGGGAGCGGTGTGTTGTCGGTGGGGGCACGGTGTTTTGTGGATGCCGGCTGGAGGGCCCCAGCCG
>NZ_DDGH01000052.1:0-8299 GCF_002337565.1 Rhodopirellula sp. UBA1907
GCTCACCCCAACAACCACGACCAGTCACAGAGCGACAACAGTTGTCCGCCGTCGCGTCGCCGAATGATTCACGACGCATCTCCGTCAGACGAACCCCCAAACCTCCCACGGTCCCCCGAAAACGTTTTCCACGCGGAATTCGGCGTTCTCTCCATTTACAAAACCGCAGCATCCTGGATAAACTGCCGGGCTTTCCTGAAAAAACCGCCAATTCGCCCGCCCCCTCCGCCGCGTGTTCGATTCCCTCTCCGACGGTCTGCAATCCGCTTTCAAAAGTTTGTCTGGTAAAGGCAAACTGACCGAAGGTAATATGCGCGACGGTCTGAAGATCGTGGAGCAATCGCTGCTGGAAGCTGACGTCAGCTACAGCGTCGTCAAAGACTTCATGGGGCATGTTTCCGAAAAAGCCCTCGGAAAACGCGTTCTTTTGTCGCTTCGGCCGCAAGAAGAACTGGTTCGAATTGTCTACGACGAGCTGGTCGAAACGCTCGGCCCAGTCGATTCCGCATTGAATCTGAAGGCCGATGGTCCTACGATCATCATGCTGTGCGGCTTGCAAGGAAGCGGAAAAACGACGACCTGCGGCAAGCTGACCAAGCTGCTGCAAGAACAAGACATCACGCCACTTCTCGTCGCGGCTGACTTGCAACGCCCCGCCGCCATCGAGCAACTCAAGGTGATCGGTTCGCAGCTCGGCGTCCCTGTCCACGCCGAAACCGACCACAAAGACCCCGTCAAAGTTTGCCAAGCCGGCGTCGAAATGGCTCGCCGTGACGGCAATCGCGTCGTGATCCTGGACACCGCCGGACGTTTGGCGATCGACGCTGAGCTGATGGCGGAGCTGAAGAAGATCGACCGGAAAGTCGGCCCCGACCAGGTTTACCTCGTCGTCGACGGCATGACCGGTCAAGACGCGGTCAACAGTGCCGGTGCGTTCAACGACGCCTTGGAACTGGACGGCGTCGTGATGACCAAACTGGACGGTGACGCTCGCGGTGGAGCACTACTGTCGGTCAAACAGGTCACCGGCGTCCCGATCAAATTCATGGGCACAGGCGAGCACTTTGATGCTCTGGAACCCTTCCGCCCCGAAGGCATGGCCAGCCGCATCCTGCAAATGGGTGACATGGTCGCCGCGGCTCGCGAAGCCCACCGAATCGTCGACGAACAAGAACGAGAAGAGCTGGAGGCCAAAATGGCCAGCGGCGAATTCTCGCTCGACGATTTCAAAAACATGATGCAAAAAGTCGCCCAGCCTGGGTTGATGGGACGCATGATGGGGCTGATGCCCGGCATGAGCCAATTCAAAGAAGCGATGGAATCGGAAGAGGCCGGCGGTCAACTCCGACAAATCATCGGGGCGATCAACTCGATGACCCCCGCCGAACGCAAAAACCCGAAGCTGATCGATGCGACCCGTCGCACCCGAATTGCCAAGGGAGCCGGCGTCCAATCGCCAGTCATCACGCAATTGATCAAACAATTCGACGTGATGAAGCCGATGATGCAAGCCATGTCCGGAAAGGGCGGCGGCGATCGGATGGCGATGATGCGGCAAATTCAAGCCAACGCGATGTCGGGCGACCCCCGCTTGGGCGGCTTGAAAACAAAACAAAGCACGGGAAAACGACTTTCCCCGGCCGAAAAGGCCCAGCAACGCAAAGAACGCGAAAAGCTAAAACGAAAACTCAAACGTAAAAAACGCTGAGTGAGATGAAGTGGGCCGAGACCAGAGCAGGTACAGCCCTCTGTCTTCAGCCCCCGAAATCAACCTCAATTCCTTGGAGAAACGACCGACATGGCAGTAAGAATTCGCATGAAAAAGATGGGACGTACGCACCGTCCTTTCTTTCGTGTTTGTGCAGTGGATCAACGCAACCCACGTGATGGTCGTGTGATCGAAGAACTCGGCACCTACGATCCAATGTGCCCCGAAACCGATGCTCGCGCCACATTGAAAGCCGATCGCGTCGATTACTGGATTGGCGTTGGCGCTCAACCCAGCGACAAAGTGGCTGTGCTGATCAAAAAGTACGGCACCGATGGCTCGCACCTGGAAGCTCAAAAGGCTGCCGTGGAGCGTCTCGGACGCCGCAAGGACTACACCCCACCACCAGAAGCTCCGGCTCCCAAGGCCGCACCGGCTGCGGAAGCTCCTGCTGAAGAAGCCCCCGCGGAAGAACCAGCCGCCGAAGCTTCGACAGACGATGCTCCTGCTGCAGAAGCCACCACGGAGTGAGATTCGACGTTGTCACCCTGTTCCCAGCGATCTTTGACGGTTATCTGACCCAAAGCTTGCTGGACAAGGCGATTGTTCGAGGTTTGGTTGAGATTCAGCGACACAACCTCCGAGATTGGGCCGAAGACACCCCTCATCGCAAAGTCGATGACCGCCCTTTTGGCGGCGGCCCCGGAATGTTGTTGCAAGTCGAACCGACCGTGACTTGTGTCCGGGACGTGGACGCCATGGCCGATGTCCCGGCTCGAAAGATTTTGTTGACCCCGCAAGGTCGACGGCTCGACCAACGGTTGGCCGAAGACCTCGCAACCAGCGACCGTATCATGTTGATGTGTGGTCGTTACGAAGGATTTGATCAACGCGTGCTGGACATCATCCAGCCCGAAGAGATCAGCATCGGCGACTTTGTCCTCAACGGAGGCGAAGTGGCCGCGATGACCATCATTGACGCTGTCGTCCGGTTGCTGCCCGGCGTGCTCGGCGATGAACAAAGCAGCCTGGATGATTCGTTCAGCCGAGGAAATCGGATGCTCGAGTTCCCCCAGTACACCCGGCCCCGTGAATTCGAAGGCCACACCGTCCCCGATGTTCTGCTCAGCGGCGATCACGCCGCCATCGCCGCTTGGCGAGCCGAACAAAGCCGGGCGAGAACGATTGACCGTCGCCGCGATTTGCTGCCCGAGCATTCAAAAACCAACCCAGAACAAACCAACAAACTCTCCTGAACATCGAAGAGGTTCTCAAATGAACAATGCCATCATGGACATGGTCGACAAGGCCAACCAAAAAGAAGAGGGAAGTGTTCCTCAGTTCGAAATCGGTGACACCGTGGACGTGCACTCCAAGATTTTGGAAGGCAACAAAGAGCGGATCCAAGTTTTCACTGGCGTCGTGATTGGCCGCAGTGGCAAAGGCGCTCAGGAAATGTTCCATGTTCGCCGCATCGTGGCTGGCGAAGGCGTGGAGCGTAAGTTCCCTGTTCACAGCCCCCGCATCGAAAAGGTCGAAGTCAAACGCAGCGGTGTCACCCGTCGCGCCAAGCTTTACTTCCTCCGCGATCGCGTCGGCAAGGCAGTTCGTTTGAAAGAACGCCGCCGCGTTTGATCGCCGCCCGCGACCAACTCAAAACACTCGCCAAGCTGCTCCGGTTCAACCCGAGCAGCTTGTTTGCTGCGCGTAGCCAAAATCTCGTCGTCTGCACCAAACATATAGCCGGCTGGGCCCCAGCCGGCATCTACAACAAGCAACCTCCACCTGTGGCACGGTGGTCCCACCGTGAACGCGTACTCAACTCGGTGGGGAACCACCGAGCTTCAGATTGTTTCCACTCGCGCAACGTCTGTGCCAGGCATCACCACAGACTGGCCAAAGTACGCAGACAGTGAAGGACCAATGCTCGACTCGCTGGCGGGCCCCAGCGAGCGACAACCAACTGCTCGCCGCCACGCTTCCCGCATCAAGACACCGCAACGTAACCGGCTGGGGCCCCCTGCCGGCATCTACAGCAAACAACCTCCACCTGTGGCACGGTGGTCCCCACCGTGAACGCGCACTCAACTCGGTGGGGGACCACCGAGCTACAGGTTGTTTCACTCGCATCACCTCGACGGGGCCCGTCGAGCGACGAGAACTGTCAGTCCAAAAAACAACCGGGCACGCTCTCTTGGAACGTGCCCGGTTGGACTTGTCAGCCGTGACTTGTTTCGTTGCTGAATCGGTTTCCGATCAGGCCAATCCTTGGCCTCCACCAACCTTCATCCTTGAAGGCGAGGGACTCCTGCGAAGAAGTCCCATTCTCACCGGGTTCGCTGCATCAGGCGATGCTTCCGTGCTGCCAACCCGCCAATCCTTTGGCGGAAAACGGTTCTCGCGGGACAACCGTGGGCAGCGAACCCGGTGGGAAAGGATCAAAAAATTCGATTCATCAACATCCTCTCCGTAGTGTGGTTTCGAATCTCAAGCGACCAAACGATAGGCTTCGTCGCCTTCTTTGGCGGGGGCGTCTTGATTGCGGTCGCGAACGGCGTCCACGAACTCTTCGAAGATGCGAATGTCCAAAGCCGAAGCGGCTTCGGATTCGGGGTGGAACTGAGTTCCCAAAGCGAACCAATCGATCATTTCGCTTTCGATCGCTTCGATCACCCCATCGGGGCAACGAGCGGTGACGCGGAACCCAGGGGCGACTTCATCGATCGCCATGTGGTGACGGCTGGTCACGCGAATTTCGCCGTCGCCGTAAACGCGGCCGATCAACGAGTCGCTTTCGACGTTGAGAGTGTGCCGGTGATTGACGTCTTGAGCGTCAAAGTGTGGCACGGCTTCGGGCAAGTCTTCTTTGATGTGCAAGAACAAGTTGCCGCCTTGCTGGACGTTGATGAGCTGCATGCCAACGCCAATGCCGAAGACAGGCATGCGGCGTTCGGCGATTTCCGCCATCAGCATTCGGTCGCTGGCTTCGCGAGCCGCATCCATTGGATGAACGCTGGGGTGAAGCATGAATCCGTCGTTGCGAGGATCCAGATCGCCGCCTCCGATGAACAAGAAACCCTCGACAGCGTCCAAAACTCGGCTCACCGACTCTTCGTCAGCTTGCGGAGGAACCAACACAGGAATCCCACCCGCGTTGATGATGGCTTGGTAGTAACCAGATGCGATGTAGGCGAACGCGGGGGTGCTACGAGCGGCGGCACGGAAGTCGGCGTTCAAACCAATCAGGGGCTTGCGCGTCATGAGAAGATCCTCTTCATATCGGCGTTAGGGAGCCCGCATGGGTCAAGCATTCGATGCAGCAGTCGGTTGCTAAATCAAATCGAGCGAGATGCAAATCCGCGAGGACTCAGTCGTATGATGCCGCCTGCCGAACCTGCAGGGAAAAGGGCTTTCATGTGAGACTCATCCAGCTTGAATCATCTTGAAACAGGCTGGTCGTTTTGCTTCCCGAACTTTTCCAATGAGGGATGTGATAAGCGGCGCGGCGACAGTGTCGCGTCTGATGAGCGGGAGATTAGAGGTCGTGTTTCACATAACCAAGCAAGAACGATATATTGTGAAAAGGTTCCTCCAGCCCACTACGGGTAGTGCTAGCAAAGGCCTTTTTTGCTAGCAAAGCGTATAATTCAACAACCTTTTCGGACTTTCTCACGCCCTTTTGGTGGCAGAGTGAACTCACCAGGAAAAACGCCAGGATCACCCCCTGTCTACGAAGTGACTTCTCAGCCACCAACGCGGGTTCCTATCTCTCAACGGTAGCCACCCGGCAATCATTGGGGCCTTCTCTGCCAGTCAGCAACCCCAATGCGGTCATCGCAGACGTAGTCTGATTTGATGCTGGCCCGAGCTGTTCTTGCAAATCCGCCCCTTGCTGTGATCGCTGCCTCGCCGATTCGTCGATCGCAAACAATCTGGTAACCTGTTTCGCGACTCGTTGTTCAATACTCCTTGAAATTCACTCATTTCAAGATTCATTCAAAGACGTGCCAGATCGAAGGCTCAATTTCTCACGGCCTTAGGCACTGGAAGGACCGCTGCTGTGCATTTCCCAGACGTCGCGTTGGCATCCATCGGTGTCACCATTCCCAAAGCACAGTGGACCAGCGAACAGATTGAAAAAGATCTGCATCCGCTGTACTCCCGCCTGAAATTGCCCGAAGGCCGGCTGGCCATGATGAGCGGCATCGACAGCCGGCGTGTTTGGGAACCGGGCACCGTTCCCAGCGGCCCCAGCATCGAAAGCGGTCGCAACGCCTTGGAAGCCGCCTCGGTTGCCCCAAACCAAGTCGGGGCTCTGATCCACGCCAGCGTCTGTCGTGACTTCCTCGAACCCGCCACCGCCTCGCGAGTACACCACGAACTCGGGCTGTCACCGGACTGCTGGGTCTACGACGTTTCAAACGCTTGCTTGGGTGTTCTTAACGGAGCGGTCCAGATCGCTGGCATGATCCAGTCGGGAATGGTCTCTGCCGGTATCGTTGTCGGAACCGAAAACAGCCGACCGTTGATGGAAGCGACCATCGCGTCGCTCAACGCCGACGATCGGCTCACGCGAAAGACCGTCAAACCTGCCTTTGCATCGCTGACCATCGGTTCGGGCAGCTGTGCGTGGTTGCTGACCCATCGCGACCTCAGCCCCAACGCAACGATCCTGGAACACGCGATCGCACGCGCCCACACGGCCCATCACAACCTTTGTCGCAGCGATCAAGACACGGCCGGGGCGGGCATGCAGCCGTTGATGGAAACGGATTCTGAAACACTGATGGCCGAGGGCATCGCAACCGGCGTGGCGGCACTGAATGAGCTATTGCAACAATCCAGCTGGACTCGCGATCAGATCGACCGATCGGTTTGCCATCAAGTCGGTTCGCGACACCGAATCGGCATGTTGGAAGCGATGCAGTTGCCAGAAACCAACGACAGCGTGACCTTTCCGGCTCTCGGCAACACCGGTTCAGTCGCTCTGCCATTGACCGTCGCCGCGGCGGCAGCGACCGGAGAATTGTCCGCCGGAGACCGCACCGCGATGCTGGGCATTGGGTCTGGGATCAACAGCGTGATGATTGCCGCGAAATGGGGCGAAACCGCAATCGCCGGCGATTGGGCGGGCTTGCTCGACGAACTGGCTCCGTCTCGATTGGCTGCCGCGACGTCCTGAGCCACCACCACCCGGGATGTTTGCATCGCAGCATGCGTCTTTGATGAGTCCTTTCCGGGCCTGGAACCGATGCACTTCGTCCCCGCAGCGCATCATTTGCTTGCCGGAAATCGTTTCTGGCGCTATGGTGAAAGCAGGCTGCCTCTTTCCTACTGACTTTGAGCGATCTCGATGAAACGCCATTTTCTCCCCCGACTCTCAGCGTGGCGGGTCGCCTTTCAATCCATTTGGCAACGTTTCTCTCAGAGAGTGCGAACCAGTGGTTTGGCGATGTGCCTGACTGCCGCCTTTGGCTTCGCACCCATCGTTGCCCAAGAACCTGCCGTTGCAGAAACTCAGGTCGCGGAAATACCTGTTCAAGCGGAAGTGGAAACGCCAGCTCAGCAACCAACTGCTGAAACCGAAACACCAAAGCCTGCTGCCGAATCGGCGGACGAAGCCAAGCTCGCCGAAGAGCCGGCCTACGTTCGTGTTCACGAAGTCGACGGCAAACCCAACGCGTTGCAAACCGCGACGGTTCAGTTCGTCGGCCAACCCGGTACTCGTTATGACGGGGCGATCGTTGACTTGGTCGGCGTCGTCCACATCGGCCAAGACGAGTACTACACCGAGCTAAAGGAACAGCTCTCCAAGTACGATTCTGTTCTGTACGAATTGGTCGCGCCCGACGGGACTCGCATTCGCCCCGAGGACCTCGAGGAGCGGCGATCGATTTTGGCTTCGGTTCAAACCGGCATGAAAGACATGTTGAACCTGGAGTATCAACTGGAAAAGATCGACTACATGGCCGAGAACTTTCGCCATGCGGACATGAGCCCCGATGAGTTTGTTGAAGACCTTGAGAAACGCGGCGACAGCGTCTGGAAAATGATCGCTCGAATGCTGGGCGCCGGAATCGCTTCCCAAGCCAAAACGGGCGGCGACGCGGGTTTGTTGATGGCAATGTTCAGCGGCGAAGATCGCCCTAAGAACATGAAGCGTGCGATGGCCCGCCAGCTCGTCGACATTGAACTTGTGACCGCTGGCATGGACGACGCCAACGGCGAGAACACATTGATTAAAGGTCGCAACCGCAAAGCGTTTGAGATTTTGAAGGAAGAGCTCGACGCCGGCAAAGAAAACATCGCGGTGTTCTACGGAGCCGGTCACTTGCCAGACATGGCCGAACGTTTGGAAAACGACTTTGGCATGAAAGCCATTCAAACAACCTGGTCCGACGCCTGGGACCTGACCCGAAACTGAGCCCCAAGTCCGTCGAGCTAGATGGCGGATTATATTAAGCCCGGTGAGCCCCTCACCGGGCAATCCCACCGACGTCACTCAAAGCCAAACTTAGCAACAACCTGTGGGACGGTGGTCCCCACCGTGAATCCGCGCGAACCAATCCAAGACTCGGTGGAGGACCACCG
>NZ_DDGH01000052.1:8444-9280 GCF_002337565.1 Rhodopirellula sp. UBA1907
GTGGAGGACCACCGAGCTACAGACAGCTACGCGAAACCAACATCGCAACCGTAGCCCGCTGGGGCCCTCCAGCGGGCATCCCAGCAAAACATTGCAATCGCGAATTACGGACGCAGGATGTCGTTGTTGCGTTGCACGCGTTCTTTCTGCTCGGTGTAAATCTTCGGCAGGCTATTTGGCAACGACTTCGGAGCCAACGATTTCTCGGGAGCGAAGTCTCGTCCACGCACGGCCGAACCAAGCGGCGTTGTTAGCGAGTCATCGATCGTCTTCAGATAAGCCTGCAACTTCCAAGCAGGAATGACTGTCACACCATTCTCCGTGGCTTCCGCCTTGGCTTTCCCAACCGCAGCAATCTCGCTCGCATTGCCCGCTTGATCGTCCAGTTGTTCTGCTTCGCCGATCACCAAGAACCGAACGCTGCTGTCAAACGTGCCTTCGCGAGTCCCATCGGTTCGCAGGATCGCGGCGACTTCGGCACCCGCGGCACGGATCATCGAAGAGATCTCCGTGGTATCAGGTCGGCTGTCGTCGTCGATGTCGATGTTGTCCATCAACGCGATCTTCACGCGACGTCCTGGCGACCAGAACGGTGAGTAGATTTGGTCACCTGGAATGATCGGATAACGGATCTCGGGGAACGCCACCACGCGAGCTTCGGCGCGGTGATCGCCCAACAACTTGGTGACCTGAATGGTCGCCTTGATCTTCGCATCCTGCAGGCGAGTTTCGTCGCCGTCGATGACACCAAACGTGACACCAGGAGTCAGTTCGTCGGCCGATCCCAAGTTGATCGTCACGACATTGCCATCGCGATAAACGTAGCTGATCAAACC
>NZ_DDGH01000026.1:0-25058 GCF_002337565.1 Rhodopirellula sp. UBA1907
ACAGCCGCTCCCCCGGAAATCTCACTGAACGCTCGCTTTCCGACCCCTCCCGCTGCTCGGGCGGGGTTCTTAAGGCGTCACTGGCACAGCGTTTAAAAACTGCATGACCTCTGCGTTCAGGAGGGTGATTTCAACCTTGCGAGCACGGCACTTCTAAACTGCACGACCACGGGAGCCAGGGTGGTTTCGCGTTGGTGTTTCCGCGAACAAATTTCCCGTTCGGAGAACTTGTTAGGAATATGTGAACTCGGACGGGTGAGAACATCAAAGAGCAAAATCGTCCTCTCCGACCATCGGATGTGGGGTCCCGCTGATTGTCGCTTGCATGACGCAGGGCTACACTACGTCTGTCACCCCCAAGACGTCCCGCCAACTCGTACATTGCATCTACAGATCGCCCATGAGCTCCTCCTCCAGTTTGGAAATTCAACGAGCCGACACCGTCCGAGTCCAATTCGGGGATACCAACCTTGAGTTGCCTTTGGTCGAAGGTTCCGAAGGTGAAAAAGCGATCGATGTCAGTCGTCTACGAGCTGACACCGGCGTGATCACCTTGGACGACGGCTTCGTCAACACGGGCAGCACTCGCAGTGCGATCACGTTCTTGGATGGCGAAAAAGGGATTCTGCGTTATCGCGGGTATCCAATCGAAGAACTGGCAAAAAGCTGTGACTTCGTCGAAGTCGCCTACCTTTTGATCTTTGGCGATCTGCCAAACGCGGAAGAGATTGAAACGTTCCGGTCTGGCATCCGTGAACACACGATGATCCACGAGGACATGCGGTCGTTCTACAACGGCTTCCCTCGTGACGCTCACCCGATGGCGATCCTCAGCAGTGTCGTCGGGGCGCTTTCAACGTTCTATCAAGATTCAATGGATCTGAATGATCCACGTCAGGTCGAGATTTCTCTGTACCGTTTGATCGCGAAATTGCCCACGATCGCGGCGTACAGCTACAAGAAATCGATGGGCCAACCGTTCATGTATCCCAAGAACGAGTTGGACTATTGCGAGAACTTCTTGCACATGATGTTCGCGACGCCGACCTCGGATTACTTGGTCGATCCTGATTTCGCGGAAGCACTGAACTTGCTGTTCATCGTGCACGCGGATCACGAGCAAAACTGCAGCACGTCCACCGTTCGCATGGTCGGCAGCAGCAACGCCAACTTGTTCGCGTCGATCTCCGCCGGCATCGGTGCTTTGTGGGGACCACTCCACGGTGGTGCCAACGAAGCTTGCGTGAACATGCTCGAACGAATCGCGGCCGATGGTGGCGATGTGAAAAAATACGTCGACATGGCGAAGGACAAATCCAACGACTTCCGCATCATGGGCTTTGGTCACCGCGTTTACAAAAACTCGGATCCACGAGCAACCATCATCCGAGCGAGTTGCGACAAGTTGCTGGCCAAAATGAACCTGGATGACCCATTGTTCGAAGTGGCTCAAAAGCTGGAAGAAGTCGCGCTCAAGGATGAATACTTCATCGAGCGGAAGTTGTATCCCAACGTCGACTTCTATTCCGGCGTGATCTACCGAGCGCTCGGCATTCCGGTCCAGATGTTCACGGTTCTGTTCGCGATTGGTCGCTTGCCCGGTTGGTTGGCTCACTGGCGTGAAATGCACGCTAACCCAGCTTCGCGAATCAATCGCCCGCGCCAGATCTACACCGGCGCAACGCAGCGCGACGTGGTTCCTGTCGATCAACGCTAGTTAGCGAGCGGATCGGAGTGATGGACCGGTTGGTGCGAAAGCCAGATCGGTCTAAGCGAACGAGACGTCTTTTGTGTAGAGGTCCAGCATTTGGCCTTGGACCTTGACGGCGCGAAGCAGCGTCCACAATTGGTCCGGAGTGAATTCAACCGGACCATCGTTGAGCAACGTGTCCAACTCGTGTGAAACAGCCGCGTGTTGATCCGTCGCAGCTTCAAAGCGGAAGCTGACGTTCTGCCAAACCGACTGCAACACCGCCGGATCATCCAGCCGCGAAGGGTTGTCTTCTTGGTTGAGAATCATCAAGCAAAGGCGCGCAACGTCCGACGGCGACAATTCAGGTCGCAGCTGCGAAACTTTCTCGGCGAGTTCGTGACACTTCATAATGAAGCGTACGTTACCGGCGCGAGGGGGCTCAAAAAAATCAGCGGAAAACTTCTCGCGTTTGGCAATCAATTGCCGCGCGAGCACGCCCGCGAAACTGCGGTGATTTTGGACGCCGTAGAGTGTCGTTACTGCGACACGGATCAGTCCAGCGGAGTCGTGTCGGGTTCGATCTTCAACCCGCTGAGCACTTCGTTGAGCTTGGCTTCCAGGTCATCCAGCTGAGCAAGCACATCGTCTTGGCGGCGTTCCAACTCTTCCAGCAGCATTCCAGGAGCTTCAGCTTCTGATTCGGCGAGAGAATAAGGCAACATCAAGTGCATTCCGGTTGGAGACGAACACGTTCGACGTGCTCTGGTGTGATCCATCACGCAAGCGATCTCACGTCGCGATGCGTGTGAGATGACCTTCGCTGTTGCTGAACGATCGGCTGATTCTGCGACGGTTTGCACTGACGATTCGGTCGTGACGGTCGGTCCGGTCAAGCAATTGATTCCGGTCCAAATGCCTGTTCCGGTCTGGTAAACCTTGCCGGCGGGCGACGATCCGACTGAAGAGATGGGGTGCTTGGGCGGAATGCGGTCTGATCGAGCTGTCTGGCAATGGGGATCGCGAATTTGCTATGCGTGAGAGTGGTGCCACCTTTGTCGTGCGGTGCCACTTGTTTTCTTCCGGAATCAACCTCGTGAAACCGTTGCGTTTTCCAACCGATTGGCATCCAAAGCGATGCGACCGATGGATGCGTGTGTTCCGGTCCGAGGCGGTCGTCCGGTCGTCGAAGCGGGCATTGCGACTCGGCCTGCTGCTGACGTGTTTCACGTCAATTCCGACCTCAACGGGTTGTCGCGGCATCGGGCGTTTTGGCGAAAGTCGGCAATCGATCGCCGCACGAAGGCTGTCCCGTCAGGGCACGAAAGCGATGCGTCAGGGCGATTGGACCGTCGCGGAAACGCTGTTCACCGAGGCGCTCGACGTATCCAACGTCAACGACGCGGCTCATCGAGGCATGTCGGAATCGCTGTGGCAAAAAGGACATCGTGACGAGGCGATCGCACACCTCGAAAAAGCGGTCCAGCTTTCGGCGGGCGATCCCAAGCACATGCAGCGTTTGGGGCGGATGTACTTGGAAGTCGGCCGCGTCGACGAGGCGGCCCGCCAGTGCCAGATCGCGTTGGACTCGGATCGCGAATGGGCTGCTCTTTGGGCTCTTTGGGGCGATTGCCAAGTCGCTCGCAACGAGAAGGACGAAGCGTTGTCGGCATACCATCGAGCGTTGTCGCTGCAGCCGGATTATCCGTACGTTCAATTGCGAACGGCGGAAATCTATCATCAACAAAAGCGATACGATCGCTTGCTGGCGACGTTGGATCGACTTCGTGAAGACACCGAAGTCGTCGGAGACGTCGACGAAGCCATCCGGCCCGGAGCGGCGGATTTGCTTCGAGGAATCGCGATGCGTGAACTGGGGCGGACGGAAGAGTCGGTTCAGTTCTTCATCGCTTCGGCACAAAAGAATCCGGAAGACGCGACATCACGATTGCAGTTGGCCTCGATCGCGGTCGAAACCGGCCAGCCGGAGATCGCTCAAACCTGGTTGGCCCAAGCGATGCGGTTGGATCCGTCCGCCACTCGCAATGCCGGATGGAATGTCGAGAACTGGCTCGCAACGCCACCGGGAATGGTGCAGCCGGGAGGCATGCCGATTCATCCCTCGCAGCCGCCAATCATCGCAGCTCAACCGGATGCGTCTCGCCCTCGGTTGCAGTGATGTCGCTGGTGGTGGTAGCTTCGCCTTCGGCAACTGCGATGTCAGCGTCCCAGCGGTGCGTCGTCTTGGTTGGATGCACGATGCAAGCGATCTGAAATCGCGGCGATCAGGTTGGCGTTCCCTGATTCACTCCAATCTTCGACGTTCATCTGATCGATTTCGATCTGGTCGAACTGCCCTGAGTCCGCCCGTCGCAGTGTCTCGTACAACCGGTTGGCAATTTCGAGCGGATCGCCTTTCGCCGACAAACTCCAAACGTCTGCGTAGCCGGGCAATGAGCTGGCTGGTCCACGAAGTCGAATTCGAAGGACGCGAAGGTCGCTGTTTGCGGACGACGTATGCTCTGACTCGCGAACCAAACGCAAAGGCGTTCGAGGCGAATAGTGCCTGCCATGCAATCCCGGTGAAGCCGCAGGTGCGTCGGATGGGGGCTTCGTTAATTCCATGTTGTCGATCGCGGCTGACAACACGGTTTCTCCGAATACGCTTTCGAGTTTCGTCGCAGACAGCACGCCTTCGCGAAGGATCGTTGGCGGAGCGTTTGGATCGGCGATCGAGAGCACGGTGGATTCCAATCCGACATCACAGTTGCCACCATCGAGCACCCATTCGACGGAGTCTACCAATCCATCGATCACATGCTCGGGACGAGTCGGGCTGATGTAGTTCGATACGTTGGCGCTTGGGGCAGCGATCGGAAGCGAGATCTCTCGCAGCAATTGCAATGCGACCGGGTGAGCGGGAACACGCACGGCCACGGTATTGCCTCCCGCAGTGACGCAGTCCAGCACCGACTCGGATCGCGGCAGAACCAATGTCAGTGGTCCCGGCCACAAGGAGGACGCTGCTTCGAAACGTCGCCGCGTGATGTCCGAATCCATTGCGACCAACGGATGGACTGCGTCAGGATCGCCAACGTGCAAGATCAGCGGGTTGGTCGAGGGCCGTTGTTTCGCCGCGAAAATTTTCGCGACCGATTGGGGCTGGTCGCCACGCGCGGCCAAGCCGTAGACGGTCTCGGTGGGCAATCCGATCAGCTTCCCATCGCGCAAGGCTTGGCTGGCAATCCGGATCGATTCCGGCGTGGCAGGCAAGATCTTCGGATGGGACGCGTTGGGATTCATGACGCAGAAGTCTGATTCATTCCCGCGGAATGACAAGATCCCCGCGGCCTAGCCATTTCACGTGACCGCCCGGCTCATTCACCGGGTGGTTGGAATGAGTCTTCCACATCGCGAAAAGTCTTCAGCATCAGGTCCATTTGCTGCTTCAAGCGGCCCAGGTCGCGACTGTTGTCGATCGATTCTTCCAGCAGAGGACGCATCCATTCTTGCATCAAGTGGAATTGACCTTTGACCAATTCCGCAATCACGCGTGGGACTTTGTGTTGAACCAGGATCTTTTGGTCGGGCGGCGAGGCGGCTTGTTGCCGTGAGATCGCTTCGAGCTGATTCGCGGTGGATTCCAAACGGCCCGACATCAATTCGCCCATCGACAACAACGTTTGACGCAGCGTGTCGACTCGCGAATCCATGCGTTCTTCGGCCGAGTGATCTTCCATCGCGATGGCCTTGGCGATGACTTGCCGAATCGATTCCAGACCATCTCGCATCGAGGCGAGTTGCCGGAGAACTTGAGCGGCCTGATCTTCGCCGTCCATTCCCGCCATCCGAACGCTTTCCACAAACGCGTACTTGATCGCGTCCCAACGTTGTTTCTCTTCCGGCGTCAGGATGCCCATCAGTTCTTTGAACTTCAGGACGTTGGCTTCGTTGTCCGTCGTCAGCGTTTGGGCGTCTTGTTCGTAGTTGCTGATGATCAGCGATTGCAGTTCGGCATCGTTCATCACCGGAGCGACCCGTTCGGCGATCCGGTTCATGTTCCGATAACTGCCCTGCAGCTTGAACGGCGGCTCGGTCCGGTACTCGTCGGCTTGGGCGGCCGAGCGGATGTAGGCGCGGTTGACTCGCAGCACGACATCGCGGACTCGCAGCAACTTGCGAGTGACTTCGAACATGTCTCGAATTTGGTCCAAGCTGAAATTGGCTTCCAGTTCGATTCCTTCGACAGAATCCCGACCTGCCGCGGCGATGATCGCTCGAGCGTCCGATGGCGACGCGTTGGAAAGCGGTGCCAAGGTCACGTTGCTGGTCAAGCAGTTCTCGAGGTAACTCATCTCGAATGCGTCGGCCGACTCGCCAATGATCTCGCCCAAGTTGTAGACGTCGGCGCGGTTGGAAAGCATGTCGGGGATTTGGAAACGATCGCCCGATTCGGTGTACGGGTTGCCCGCCATGACCACCGCAACTCGCCGGCCACGAAGGTCATACGTTCGCGTCTTTCCGTTTCGAACCCCTTCGATTTTTCGTGTGGCATCGCACAGGGAGATGAACTTCTGCAGCAATTCCGGGTGCGTGTGTTGAATGTCATCCAGGTACAGCATCACGTTGTCGCCCATCTCGAGCGCCAAGTTCAAACGCATGACTTCTTCGCGGGCCGCGGCATTGGGGGCTTCCGCTGGATCCAACGACGTCACACCGTGGCCGATCGCGGGGCCGTTGATTTTCATGAACACCAGTCCGAGTCGGCTGGCGATGTATTCCATCAACGTCGTTTTGCCGTAACCGGGCGGCGAGATCAGCAGCAGCAATCCCATTCGGTCGGTGCGTTTGTCTTCGCCGACCGTTCCCATCTGTTTGGCGAGGTTGTCCCCGATCAGCGGCAGGTAAACTTCGTCGAGCAATCGGTTGCGGACGAAACTGCTGAGAACGCGAGGTTTGAATTCATCCAAACGCATCGATTCGCGAGCGGACTCGACGCACTCGGTTTTGGCTTGGTGAAGCGAGCGGAATCGCGGCACCACATTTTCGCGGTAGTCACGCAGTCGCGTGATGTATTCGTGATAGTGCAGCGGCATCTCGCCACGTTCGATTCGGGCATGGCTGCCAACCAACCCCGTCAGGCGTTTCGCGACGGGGACGTCGATGACTTCGTTGGCGGGGCGAGCCGTCGTGGTTGTTTTTTTGGCATCCATCGCGGATTGGAAAATCAGCCAAGCCAATTCGTCTCGGTACCAATGCGGTGAGTCACCGGTTTCATTGCTGTCGTCGTTCGCCCGTTTGTTCAGAAACGCGTCGGCCCAGTTGCGAGCCAGCACGAAGGTGTGAACCGGAGAGGCTGTGTTGGGTTTCAGGCCGCCGAGGACCCAACGTTTTTGATCTGACTCGGGAAGCGAGCGAAGGAAGTCTTCGTGCAACGTGTTTGCTTGGCCGCTGATGGCGACCTTGTCGGGTGCCCTCGTCAGTTGTTCAAACAGGTAGTCGGCGATCCGTTCCGGTGTGATCACTTTATCGAACAGCCCGATCCATTCGGATTGATGTTCGGCGGCCAGTTCAGTCAGGTGTTGACGGAATTCGACGGCAGGTTGAGCTTGAGGGAACGCCATCGCGAGCTTGGCAAAGCCCGCGATCCAGTTCTTCATTTTGGTGCGTTGTTTGGTGTCGAGGAAGCATTGCCACCAAAGCTGGGATGCGGTGCGAAGTGATGGAGCGTGACGCAGCAGCCCAATGGACCGATCCAGGTCAATCAAACCTCGCAAGATGATCGCGGTGTCGACATCGTGAACGCCTTTGGCATAGCCTTCATCGAAACGGCCGGCCATGCGTTCGGCGACCCAAGCCGCATTCAACGTTTCCAACTCTTGAATCGATTCCGCTTGCCCGGATTCGAACAGATCCATCGCCAGGAATTCGGCTCGGTAGACGTCGGAGTTTTCGCTGATCAGCGATTGATTCCAAATGTCGCGGGCGGCGATCAGTCGCTCGTCGTCGATGGGATCGAAGTACTGAGTGCCAGTCAGGTGCAGGCACAGTTCGTCGCTTCGCAGGACCGTGGTCAGGTCCAGAGGCTGAGTGTTGACCGCGAATTTTCGTTCGCCCAGTCGGATGACATCGCCACCGTCTTCGTAGAGATCTTGGCGATCTTTGAGGCCCCGTAGCGCGTCTTCGCGAAGCGTTTTGAGGCGGCTTTGCAAATCACCGACGCGAACGGCATCGCCGAGTTCATCGAGTTCTTCGATCAGGCTGCGGATCTTGCCGACCATCAAGTCGCCAGCGAAGTACGCTGCGATTTGGTCGATCGATTCCATGTTCGAAACGCGATGCTGGATCCCGCTGAGGATCCGTTCGGCGGCGGAACTGAGAGCCTCGGCACGTCGATTGCGTTTTTCAACCAACGCAACTTTTCGCGATTCGAAAGCGCCGTAGACGTCTTCGCGACGAGAGGCGAGCGTTTCGATGAACTCATCGAATTCGGCGAAGCGACCTTCGAGCTCTTCGAGTTGCACCATGACTTTCGTCAGGTACTCGTCACAACGTGCGGGCGTGTCGCAGACGTCGAGGTAGCCAGTCGTGGTTTGTTCGAGCAGTTTCAACTGCGATGCAAATTCGGCTCGGCCTTCGACGCCGATCAGTTCTTGTTTGCGATTTTTGAGCGCACTGCGAACGCGATTGACGGTCGCGAAGACGTCGCCGATCGCATCGATGATGGTCGTCCGCTGAGTCGCGTCGTCGATCTGCAGGTTGCTCACCGTTTCGGTTAGCAATTCCAAATCGGCAGCGGATTGGTCGATCTCCGACTCGAGTTCCTTGGCTTGAGCGACGCCTTTGATTTCGGGAACGCGGTTTTCGGCTTCGGCAACCCGGTCGCGATAAGGTTGCAGGGCATCTTCGCCGAGCAGGAATTCGACGCAGCGACGGCTGAGACGATCCGATTGCTCGGCGGTGACCGATTCCAACTCTTCCACGACGGAAAGGTCGACGAACCGAAGTTCTCGCAGAGCGATCGCACGTCCTCGCTGGACTCGCAGTTGCGCCAGCGAGGCGACAAACTGATCGATCGAAGTGAACCGCGAACGCTCGATCTCTTTCAGCGTCGTGTTCGTGTCCGATTGGACCTGGCGAGTTTGTTTGGCGGTGGCTTCGCGAACACGAACGACTTTTTCGTATTCTTCGATCGCCGCTCCCGCCGTTTCGCGAATTTTGCGAAGTGGTTCAGCGAGGTGGTGGGTTTCTTCGTTGTCGATCCAGAAGTAGCTGTCGAGGACATCGCCGGACTTCTTGGACAGGTCGATGTACAGATCGTTGTAGCTGTCGTCCTTCTCGATCAGTTGCAGTAGTTCGCTGCACTCGGCCATCCCGCGAACCAAGTCTTTGTTGCCGATTTTGAACAGCAACGAATCGGTCTGGTTCTCGGGCAGGTAGTCTTCGCTGGTGAACGGCGTTTGCCACAACTGAATCGCATGGTGCTTCTGCGGCGTGTCTTGGCCTTTGAAGCAAACCATTTCGCCGGCTTCGAAGAACGTTTGACCGTGGCACACGAGCGGCGTGTCGACCGACTGGCGAATCTGGTTGTAACGCAGTTGGATGTACGTTCCGTCTTCCACGTGAGAAAACAAATACAAGCTGTCTTCGCCATTGGGCGAGTTGATTGTTCGCTCATAACGCATGTCGACCAACCCGTGGTCAAAGCGTTTGAACTCGCCGGATTGCAAGTAATAACCGCCGGGGAAGATCAGCCCTTGGTCGCCAGGCAGCATCACGCAGGCGTGTTGGATCTCGTCCAACCGGATCGCTTGGTTGATTTTGCCGTTGAAGATGATGTAGCGAAATTGGTTCTCTTGATACGGTTTGATCTTCAGCAAGACCAAGTGACCGACAATCGCGTAATGGATCTCCGCGTCGTCGAGTTTTTGATCAAAGTTGTCGACCGGTTCGGCGTAGATGCCTTCGCCGACGCTGGTGTTGTTTTCGACTTTGATCGTCAGGTCACCGCCGACCGTTTCGACGAACACGCGGTCATCGATGGAGATATGCGGGTGCTCACCGTAGTGATGCATGTCCCGTGTGGTTCTCTGCCAGCGAAATTCATGCTGGTCGGGCAAGCGGACTTCGTGGTCGCTGCGATTGTCGACGTATTGCAGGCCTTCGGGGCTGCGACGCCATTTGAATGATTTGATATCGCGAGCGGTTTTGCCGACTTGGAACACCATGTGCAAGATTGGGCCGGACACAAAGAACCGCAGGAACGTGGTGTCCTTGTAGAACCGGTAAAGCTCGTGAAAATCACTGACGAAGCGATCGTCCATGATTCGCTCGAGTGGCCGTTCATGGAACTCGGTGGATTCCATGCGGTAGATCGAGAACACGTCGGCCAGTTCGATTTCGGTTTTCAATCCGAACTGAACGTTGTATCCAAACAGGAACTCGTCGCCGATCGAGACAATGTCTCGTGGGACGCAGTTGTGTTCGGTCGAGACCCGCTGCGTCGCAATCAATCGCGTTTCGATGTTCCCGAAGACTTCGCCGCGGTCTTCGTTCAGCTTGGCGAGTCGATCGCGAAGATCACCGGCGGCGGTGCGAAGGCGGTTGCGAAGGACTTCGTAGGTGCCGCCCGACAACTGCGAGGCGGCGTCCTTGGAAATCCCTGCATCCGATCCACCATCACCAGCGGAACCAGGCAGCGAAGTCGCTTCGGTGGAAGCGTCCTCAGCCACGATCAGGCCTTCTTCCCGTTAGGCGAGACTTTCTTCGCTGGAACAGTATTGGACTCGGACGTGAGCAAGCGACTGACCTTTTGGTCGGCCACGTTGGCGGTCCCAGCCATGCTGAGCAGGCTGGTCAACTGAGTTCGAACATCGTCGGTGCTGGACATCCCCATCAACTTGGCAATCAACGCTGCGATGGAAAGGTCTTTCACGCCGTCTGTGTCCAATCCGAATTGTGAGATCAGCTCTTTGACTTGATCGCGGAAGTAGTCCGCGTTGCCATCGAAGAACGTATTCTTGACGTCCGTCGCGACTTGGCTGTTGTAGACAAATCGGTCGATCGCTTTGCCGCCTTTGACCGCGGAAGTGATCTGTTCGAAGAATTCTCCGTCGCCACCGACGATGTCGATTCGTGCGGCTTGCAAGGCTTCGCCGATGACACTGGCTTGGCTTTCGGCAATTCCGCGTTGAGCTTCGATCGCAGCAACTTCGACGAACTTCTCTTTCTCGAGTTTGAGTTTGAACTCTTCGTGGTCTTTGCCGACACCGTCCAGCTTCTTCATCGCTTCGGCTTTCTCGGTGATACCGGTCGCTTCGGCCGTGTATTTCTCGCGAGAAACCTTGGCTTCGGCCATGCCTTCTTTTTCCAGTGAGACGGCTTTGGCCTCTTGGACTTGAGCTTCGGCCAAACCAGCGGCAGCGGCTTGAGCGGCTTCGGCTTCGGCCAGCATCTTCGTCGCGGCGGTTTCTTTTTCCGCTGCGTCGCGTTTGGCTTCGGCTTCGATGCGAATCTTTTCAGCCAGCAACTCGCTGCTTTCCTTTTCCGCTTGAGCCAGCTTGGTTTGGCGAATCAGTTCTTCTTCCGCCTTCATTTGAGCAGCGGTGATCTGAACCGTTTTCTGCCGTTCGGCCTTGGCGTGTTCTTCAGTGTCCTTGATTCGTTCTTGTTCTTCGACCACGGCACGTTCGACCGCGACGCGTTCTCGAATCACTTCTTGAATGTTGCGTTTCTCGACTTCGATCGCCTTTTCTTTTTCGACTTCGGCGACGCCCACGACACGCAAGCGTTCGGTGGCTTCCAAGTCACGATCTCGGTTGACGCGTTCCAGTTCGACCGCGTCCGTCTTTTCCTTGTTCCGCATCGCGACCAGGATTTGACGAGATTTGTTCTCTTCGGCGATCCCGATTTCTTCTTCAGTTTGGATGCGGGCTCGTTCGGATTCCAATCGTTGTTCTTCGCGGACTTTCGCAGCCGAGGCTTGTTCACGCGAAGTGATTTCCGCGATTTCGCGTTGTTGTTTTTCGACCGCTTCGACGCGTTGACGTTCCAATTCGAGGATCGTTTCTTCCGCTTCGACGTCCTGCTTCTTCAGCGTCTTTTCTTTGTCGCGGGTGAACTGGTTTTCCTTGACCTTTTCCATCGAGGTCAGTTCGGTGATCTTCTTGATGCCCTCGGCGTCGAGGATGTTGGTTGGACTGAGCATGTCCAACGGTGTTTGTTCCAGGTAATCGATCGCGGCGTCGTCGAGCCGGTAACCGTTGAGGTCGGTGCCGATGACTTTCAGGATCTCTTCTTTGAACTTGTCGCGTTGGTCGTACAGATCGACGAAGTCAAACTGCTTGCCGACCGTTTTCAGTGCTTCACTGAATTTCGCATCGAACAGTTCACGCAGCGTTTCCAGTTCGCTACAGCGTTTGGCACCGATTGACTGGGCGACCTCTTTCATTTCCTCGGGGCTTTTGTCGACACGCACAAAGAACGCGACTTTGATGTCGGCGCGAATGTTGTCGCGGCAGATCAAACCCTCGCTGCCCTGGCGATGGATCTCAAAGCTTTTCAGCGTGAGGTCCATGAACTCGTATTGCTGAATCAGCGGGATGATCAGCATGCCTTCGCCGGTCACGGCTTTGACACCGCCGGAACCCGATTTCACGATGGCGCGATCCGGACCGACTTTGACATAGTAGCTCTTGTAGAAGAGGGCGACGACGATGCCGACGAGGAAGAGTCCCCCGACCAAAATGATCGCCACGTCCGCAGCGAGGCTATCTGTGATGAGAGCAACCAGCATGAGTGTTCTTTCGAGTGATTGACTGCGGGATGATTCGATGACGAATCCCGAAAACATTTTGCCTGTTGGTCAGGCGTGGAATATCAGCCAGCGGGGCGCGCCGAATCACGTCGAAGCCGAAGAATCAGCCCGCACCAGGTAGGTTTTGCTGTTTTGATCATAGTTCACGACCGTGACACGTACCCCTTTTGGGATAATTTCACCACCGGTTCGGACGGAAATCAGCAGAGGGGCCGCATCAGTCGCAAAACGTGCACGACCGAACGATTCGTCGGCTTGCCGGGTTTCGATGGTGGCCGTTCCGCCAACCAGGCTGGAGGCGTGGAATTCGGTCGGCGGAACCATGATTCGGTGCAGTGGCCAAGTCGCCATTTTGGTCGCGACGATCCCCAGGACGCCGTTGCGGATCGTCAGCAATCCGCTGGTCAAAAAGTCGGGATCGTAGCGCCGCACGTCGTAGCCAAACCACAGGTAAAAGCTGATCACCCAAAACAGGACACTGAAGACGGAAAACCAAACGACCAGCGGCACGCGGTCCAGATTCATCGCTCGCAGAGTGGCAGCGCCGGCACCGCCAAACCAGTCACCGTGCATGGGTTCGCCGGAAGCGTCCATGCCTAAATCGCCACCGACGTCGCCCGCCAGATCCGGAGCGTCCAGATCGGGGATGTCCAAGTCGACATCGACATCCGCGTCGACGCCAAACTCAAAAATGCCCAGCATCGAGACGAGGGCGTAGAGCAGAAACAACGCGGCCAGAACGGTGGCAGGCCACATGGGCCCCACAAGGATGGAGTCGAGCCGTTCGGTCCAAGTCATCGCCAACATGCGTCTGTCTCCTGAAAAGGAATCCTCACGGTTTTCGCGGGGGAAAGAATCTTATCACGTGGCGGGGTTTGACGCCGCTGTGGGCGCATTAATGCCGCAGTCTTGCAAAGAAACGACCTGTTGAATGGACCGGGAAAGAAGTACAAGCACGCCTGACAACTGCTTCCACAAATTCGCATCTTTTTGATGGACCGAATCCTCAATCCCGTAACGATTCATCGCACTTCTTCAGCTGGCAAGAGCGACCAGAACCTCACCCGAAGCTTGGGTGATGCGGCGTGTTTTGGCGGCATGGTTGGATGCGGTGAAACCTACTTTTCCGCGTTCGCGTTGGCGGTGGGGCTGAGCGAAACCGCGTCGGGTTTGATCGCCAGCATTCCGCTGCTGGTCGGCGGAGTGATCCAGTTGGTCTCGCCCAAGGCCATCTCTTGGATTGGCGGCTACCGACGTTGGATCGTCGCGGGCGCGGTGTTGCAATCGCTCGCGTTTTTGCCGCTGGCGTATGCGGCCTGGACCGGAAGTCTGTCGATCGTGATGTTCCTGTTGATCGCGTCGGTCTACTGGGCCGCGGGCCTGTCGACCGGACCGGCATGGAACACCTGGATCGAACAGATCGTTCCCGTCGCGGGACGCGCTCGATTCTTTTCAAAGCGATCTCGGCTGCAACAGATCTGTACGTTCTCCGGGTTGATGGTCGCCGGCTTGGTGTTGCAATGGACGTCACACCAAGACATGGCGTTGACCGGGTTTGCCGGATTGTTCTTGGTCGCCGCGATGTTGCGTTTGGTCTCCGCGAGTTTTCTGCACCGGACTCGAAACGGATCGCAGGTTGCAAACCATGTCGAACCTCTTCAGAAAGATGTGACGGAGAAGCCAGCTGAAGAACGAGTGGACGATCGATCGGCCATTCGGTTGCTGGCTTATTTGGTCGCCATGCAAGTTTTTATTCAACTCAGCGGCCCCTACTTTGTGCCGTACATGCTGGGGCAGCTGGAGTTTGACTATGTCGTGTACGTTGGTTTGATCGCACTCGCCTTCCTCAGCAAAGTCATCTCGTTCGCTTTTTGGGGGCGCATCGCGGAAGAGTCCGGTGCGGCGAAGGTGCTGTGGTTCGGCGGCATTGGATTGGTGCCGCTGGCATCACTATGGATTGTTTCGACCAACCTGATTTGGTTGGCGATCATTCAGATCCTCAGTGGCATCGCTTGGGCCGCGTACGAGCTGGGGTTCTTCCTGATGTTCTTCGAGACCTTGCCCGCGAAACATCGAACCCGGTTGCTGACCTATCACAACTTCGCAAACACGCTCGCTATCTGTGCGGGGGCCTTGGCCGGGGCCGCGATCTTGGCGTATTGGGGAACGACGTCACAGACTTACTATTACCTGTTCGGTCTCTCTTCGGCCGGCCGGTTGCTTTGCTTGGGATTGTTGGTGGGAGCCGTTCTTCCCAAGCATTCGTTGAAATCGATCGGCATGCGAGTGCTCTCGATTCGTCCCGGGGCGGGC
This sequence comes from Rhodopirellula sp. UBA1907, assembly GCF_002337565.1. Taxonomy (NCBI): domain Bacteria; kingdom Pseudomonadati; phylum Planctomycetota; class Planctomycetia; order Pirellulales; family Pirellulaceae; genus Rhodopirellula; species Rhodopirellula sp. UBA1907. The sequence goes on from NZ_DDGH01000026.1 coordinate 14,820, forward strand.
AGTGTGACCGCCCCGATCATTGCCAGTGCTGAGGAATGAAAACTGGCAGTCGCGTTGGTTGCCATCCTCAACAGCATCGATCGCCGTTTCGCTCAGTGAGCGACGGGCGCGAATGAGCCTTTGGGTGTAAAGACGGTCGCGGATGAACCGAGATCGAATTCTTCCACGCGAAGGTCACGTTCGCGGTACAGTTCTCCGGTTTCGAAACCGTAGAACGATGGCACATACGGATCGATGAATGAAACGTCGGCTGATTTTGGGACGTCCATTCCGGTGAGGAAGTAGCTGGCGTTGACGATCAAGCGACGTAGGTCTTCGCTGCGAAAGTCGACGGCGGCACCGGCGGTGGTGGCCACGCACTGACCGGTTTTTCCCGACGGGGCTTCGTAAGGTTGCAACCAAGCTAGCGGCATCATTGGATCGTTCTTCGCCTCAACCGGAGGAGCGGCTGGGTCGAGGTGCTGAATCACCATGCCTCGCAGCAAGACCGTAGCGGCGGATTCGTCGAGATGGACAACGCCGTAGATGTCCGAGGGTGTGTAGATGTCGGCAACGTCGTTCAAGATCGGATGGTTGGCGTTGTCTTCCACGATGACCGCGCGGCCGCCTTCGACTTTGTGTTTGCCATGGTGCGAGTGCCAGTTCTCGCCGACCACGTTGATTCCAAAGTTGGCCCAGTCGTAGTCACCGTAGTGCCCGCTCTTGAAAGCGTGAGTCGCGGTGCGATAGGCGATGATTGGCTTGCCCGCGTTGATGAAATTCAAGATCGGATCGAGTTGATCGTCGGGAAGGACTCGCCAACGAGTCGCCAGGATCATCAGGTCCGCGTCGTTGAGTGCTTCGGTGCCGGGGATGTTGTCGATCTGGTACGGGTTGATGCCGCCGGTTTCTTTGTCGATGGCAAACAGCACGGTGCACTTGAAGCCGTGTGTTTGGCTGAGAATCTTCCCGAGCATCGGGCAGGATTCTTCGGTTCGGTATTCTTCATCGCCCGAGATCAGCACGATGTGTTTGCCGTTGGCCTTGCCCTCGGCGGGCTCGAACACCAAGTGATCCGCCGCATGAAGCGAGGTCAGGGTGGATAGAAAGCAAACTGCGAATGCGAATGCGGTGATGGCGTGACAACGCTTTTTCATGGCTGCTCAAGCTTGATTGGGTGGACAGGATGTGGGCAATCGGAGCCACATTCTATCTCAAGCAAGCAATCATTGGGCGAGGTGCGTCGAGGCGGGAGCCCAATTGCCTATCGCAGGGCGTGACGCGGATCGCTGCGTCGGGCTTGATGGCGGAATTCGTCCGCGGCTGCCTCGGGATACACCGTATTGATCATTCCACCGGAACTCAGTTCATATCCGGCCAAACGACCAATTCGTGGTGCCAATTCAAGGCTCCAGTGATGCGTTTTGTTGTCGTGCTGGTCACCCGCAGGACCGGTGTGCAACATCATGTTGTAAGCGACGCCGGGAATGATTGCTTCGAGCCAACGAACGCTTCGCAGTACCAAGCGGGCGACTTCTTCGTTCATCGAAACCGAAAGGTCTTCGAAACAGCCCACGTGCATTTTGGACGTGATTCGAATCAGGTATGGGAACCGACTGGCGTGAGGGCAATAGGCGACGAGCGAATCGGATTGATGAACGATTCGTTCTTTGCGTTCCAGTTCAGCCTGCAAAACATCGCACTGCAAGCAGCGTCCGTAACGATCGAAGTGCGATCGCATGCGTTTGTTGACTTCGCGAACCGAGTGCGGCAAGTGGTTCGACGCGATGAGTTGGCTGTGGCTGTGCTGCAACGAAGCACCGGCATCACGGCCGACGTTTTTGAACAGGCTGATGAATTGGATGCCGGGTTGCTGCCGCCAATGACGCATCCGGGCCGCATAAGCGGAAAACGCGAGGGCGATCTCTGCCAAGTTCAGTTCGCTGAGTGAGCGAGTGTGGCGAGCGGCTTCGATGATGACTTCGTGACCACCCGATGCGATCTCTTCGACAAACAACGATTGAGCGAATGGCGACAAACGAGTTTCTGCTTCGTCGTCGGCAGCGGTGGGTTTGAGCTCAGTGTTGCCTTCGGGTTTGATGGCCGGGAACAAGTTCGGAACAACTCGAACGGTCCAATCAGCGGACTGGGGAACGGCTTCTTCGTCTTCCGATAGCTTTGCCGACCACACCGAGGCGGGCGTCAGGTTTTCGTTGCCGTGGCAGAACGGGCAATCCATCGACACGTCAGGTTTTGGCCGATGAGATTTGAATTGATCAGGACGACGAGCACGGCCGGGAGCAAAGATTGTCCAACTGCCCGAAATCGGATCTTTTCGCGAGCGACCGGTTTGAACGTGTGACTCGTTGGGAAAGTCAACGTACCGACCGTCTTGGTTGGGTTGATCGAGGATTTCGGCGTCGACCAAGCGATCGACCAAATCCTCCGCACGTTGCGTCGTGGTGGAACGATCGAATTCTGTTTTTGTCGCTGGCGGACGACTGCGCGTTGGCGCAGGGTTGTCACGTTCGGTTTGCAGGTCGGCCACGCTTTGCGTGTCCAATCCGCTTTGTTCCGCGGGCAGCGAATGTTCAGCAGTTCGGGAGGTCTCACTCAGCGAAATTTGACGCGGATCGATGTTGACTCCTGACTGCTGTGTCTTCATCGATTCGACTCGCGATCTTGGGGCTGACGGCAGAGTGGTTACACCTCCCCGCTCAATGTGCGTCTCTGCAATGTAGCAGTCCAGAACCGAGATGCATCCCCAATCTTCCCCAACGGCGGCGAAAACGAGCGTCGCAAGTCAGCTCCCCGATCGCCTTCGACGATTTAGGGAAATTGTGCGGGCATAAAGCTGAATGTATTGGTCTGCACTTTTCCTCCACGTCCAATCCTGCGACATCCCAAATTCGACAAGATTTTTCCATTTTTCGGGAGAGTGATATCGAAGCTGCAGAGCCCGGTTGATCGCGTGGTCAAGCGCACCGGCACTGCTGTCATTCAAATGGAATCCTGTCGCAAGGTTTGCCGCGACGTTCTCCGGAGTCGCATCGACGATTGTGTCCGCTAAGCCGCCAGTCTTGGTCACAACGCATGGAGTCCCGTAGCGAAGGCTATAGAGTTGGTTCAGCCCGCAGGGTTCGTAATGGCTGGGCATGATGAACATGTCGCTCGATGCTTCGATGCGATGAGCCAATGCATCGCTGAAGCCGATGTAAGCAGCCAGTTGTTCCGGATGTTGCTCGGTCAACTCGCGCAGTTGCGTCTCAATTTTGGGATCGCCGCTGCCCAGCACGACCCACTGCGTTGGGCGTGATTCGGCGAGGTGTTGTTTCAAGACTGGAAGGATCAGGTCCCAACCTTTTTGATCGGCCAAGCGACCGATCAATCCCAGCAACGGAACGTCGGGATCCTGGGGCAAACCCACTTCGGCTTGCAACGCGAGTTTGTTGTCGATCTTCGCGTCGGCCCAATCCGCCACGCTGTAATTGCGTTTGAGGTGTGGATCGGTTTCGGGATTCCAAATGTTTGTGTCGATTCCGTTGATGATTCCCGCGACAGGTTGCGGGATGCCTTGCAGGATCGAATCCAGACCGCAGCCGTATTGTGGCGTTTGAATTTCCAAGGCGTACGTGGGGCTGACCGTCGACACAACGTCGGAGGTCACGACGCCGGTTTTCAAAAAGTTCAGCTGGTTGTAGTACTCGAATGACTCCGGTCGGAAATGATCCCAGCTCAAGCCAGTCCACGGGAACGCATCGAAACCAAAGTTGCCTTGATACGCCATGTTGTGAATCGACAGCATCGTCGCAATCGGCTGAGTCTTTGCCACGTTGTCAGATGCGGCTCGCAACAGCGCCGGTACCAGCGCTGATTGCCAGTCGTTGCAGTGCACCAAATCAACCGGATATCCCAGTCGAGTCATCGCGATGATCGCGGCGCGACAGTAGAAGATGAATCGTTCGGCGTTGTCGTGGTAATCTCCGTTGGCGTCGCCGTAGAGCGAGGGACGCCGGAAGTATTGCGGCTGATCGATGAAATAAACCGGGACCTCGGCCGAGTCCTCCGGATCGTTGGGATCTTTCGGCAGATGGCTTTTCAACAAGCGACAACCGATCAGCTTTTGATCCGACATCGGAACGGCGAAGCTGATGTCGGTCGTCTCGATCGGTTGCAACGATCGTTCAATCGACGAAAAGGCGGGCATGATGACCGCACAGCGATGCCCTTGAGCGGCGACAACTTTGGGCAGCGTGCCACAGACGTCGGCGAGACCACCGGTTTTGGCGAATGGAACGGCTTCGGTCGTCAGGTAGACGATATTCAAGGCAACGGTGGGGTTCTACAAGGTTGCGAATCAGGAAAATGACGAGACTAAGGACATTCGTCGAAAAGGCATCCGGTGTCGACGTGCCAGACAGAATAAACTAGGTCAAAGTTCTATGTGATGCCGGTTGATCCGGTCTGTTGTTACTTCTTCTCGTCGCCATGCCGCTGCAACTTGTCGATTTTTGGAAACGGATGGTCCAAAGCGGACTGGCCGACGCCTCCGACCCACCAATCTGGGCCGCCGATTTCGCGAACGATCACGGGGGCAAACCGCCTTCGGACGCCGCGTCTCTCGCCTCTTGGCTGGTCAAAACCGGCCGAGTTAAAAAATACCCTATTTCGCGAGTGCTGCAGCACACCACGTGGGAAGCGGATTTTCCCAACACGCCACTCCTGCGAATTCCTCCGCTGACCCTGGTCGCGGCTGACAAATCGGCTCCCTTTCCCTTTTCGGATTGGCAAACCGTGGTTTGCGACCCGGCGCAATCCGGTGAAAATCCGGTCGCTGGCTGGTTGCGACAAATCAATCCGGCCGGATTGCCCGCCGAAGCCGCCGCGAATTTGAGGGCTCATGCCGAACTATCGCATCCATCGTTGCAACCCATCGAGATCGTGCCGGTTCGGAATGGACCATTGGGCGAACCCATCGGCAGCCGCCATGATTTCGCGGGCGTGTTCACCCCGTTGGCTTCGGGACGATGCTTGGATCCGCCGACCCAGTCTCGATCGGTCCAGCAAACCGTTGATGTGCTGAATCCGATCTGCGATGCGGTCGCCGCCATGCACGCGAAGAAAATGGTGCACGGCGAAATCCATCACGATCGAATCTGGACCAATGATTCGGGTCAATGGACTTTGTTGCGAGATCCATTCGCGTCGATGCAGAGCGTTGTCGGCAAAGACGGAAAGTCCAAACGCGAAACATGGCTTGAATCATCACCTGATTGCCAATCGTCTTGGTCGCCCGAACGTTTGGCTGGTTCGAAGAGCCACGAACTGACGGTCGCCGACGACATCTTTGCGATTGGATGTTTGGGGTTTGAGCTGCGGTTCGGACGTCCCGCTTTCGCCGACGAATCTCGAGCGGGATTGCCTTTGGAACTGACGTCGGCAGTCGAGCAAGGCGCGACGGGCGATCCGTTGTGCCGAGTCTTGGCAGCGGCACTGGCGACGGATCCCAACGCCCGCTTCGCGAGCGTCGAGCAATTCGCACAAGCTTTGAACGTGGCGGCAACGGCAACCCCGGCGGAACCCGAGGTGAAGAACCCGACATCTACAAAACAACCGTCGGCGGCAGAAAAACTGGCGACTGAAAAGCGATCGGCTGAGAAGACGCCGATGGTGACGAAGTCGGCTGAGAAGAAGCCGATCAAGAAAAAAGTGGAACAGACGACTTCGCCGGCGAAGCTCAAACCGACGCCAGAGAAGACGCCGGTCGCCAAGCCATCTCGCCCGGCGGAATCAAGCTCGGCGGAATCAAGCTCGGAGACTTCGACCAAAGAGGTTGAAAACAAGAAGGTCGAGAAGACACCCGACACGAAAGGTCTTGCGGAAACAAAGCTGGCTCCTGTCGCGGAAGCTGCCGAGGAGCCGAAGCCAGAACAAGCCGATACGCCCAAGCCTGAAACTTCGACGGTCGTTGCTTCTGTTGCGGAAGGCTCTGAAGCAGATGCGACTCAGCCCGCCGTGATCAACGAGACGACTGAAGCTGACGCATCAACGGCCACATCCGAATCGAATGAAACGGAACAGAAGTCAGCGGAATCAAAGCAGAGCGTTGCCGCTGTTGTTCCGGCTCGACGTCGACGAAGACGTCGCAACCGGAAAGCTTGGTACGGGATCTATGCGTTGTGCATTCCCCTCTTGGTTTTGGTCGCGATGCTTGCAACCCGAGACAAAACTCCGCGTGAAGTTACCAAGCGAGTTCGGCCGGCGGTTCCAAAATTCATTCCTCGTGTTTCCAGTGACACGAACCAACCAACGACGCCAGTTCGCTCTCCCGCTCGCCGACCCGATTCGCCTGCAACCGGCATCCAAGTCGTCGACAACGAGCAAATGCTTTGGGCTCCGCCAGACCTGCGGGCTGACGGTGAACAAGTCAGTCGAGCCACCGGATTGTTGCCGCCCGGCCCCGCCGCGGTGGTCACGATGGATTGGCAACGACTTCAACAAATCGGGTTGCTGGATATGTTCGGCCCCGAAACTCAAGGCTGGTTGGATGCGCTGAAACAATGGTCGGGCGTTCCCAGCGAAACAATTTCTCACGTTGCGCTGGCTTGGTTTCCTGGACAAGAAGGTATCCCAGAGGTCGCCGCCGCGATTCGTTTGAACGAACCAAAGTCTTTGGAAACGTTGCTCGATACCTGGGACGTCTCTTCCGCTCGCGGACCCGGTGGTGAGACCATCTATGCCGGTGACACTCGTGATGCGTTGGCGTATTTCCCGATGACGCAAGGACGTCCCGCGGAGGCTGCAGACGATCTGGTCGATGCGTTCGCGGTCGGTTCCATCGCTCGCATTGGTGAGGTCGCCGAGATGGGCGGGGCACCAGTTGTGCTGCCGCGGTTATTGGAAGAACTTTGGCAATCCGCTCGCCCCAATGATGCGATCGCGTTTCTGACCCAGCCCAATTTCTTGGTCAGCGATGCGAGACGTTGGATGGACGCGACTTCGCCGGAGTTGATTCCATGGATCCGCCAAAACCTTCTCGCCGATTGCGGCGGTATGTTGGTTCGAGTGGCATCGACATCCGACGATTCGTCCGGCGAGACATCACCCGGTACAGCTGGATCGTATGTCGAAGTTCGATTGGCTGCGGCCCCGGGCGTTGATCCAACCGCGTTGGCGACACCACTTCGTGAACAACTCGACAATGCACCTCGTTGGGCAGAAGACTTCTTGGTGACGCGAGACATTGATCCCTCGTGGCGTTTGCTCGCCGCTAGGCTTCCATCGATGTGGGCGTTTGCAGAAGAAAATGTCCGCACCGGTCGCGTGGACCGCAAACTTGTCTGGAACGCCTACCTGCCGCCGATGGCTTTGCCGCAATTGACCCTGGCAACTCTGCTGGCAAACAACACGACGACTGAGCCCGTCTCGGAGACGATGGCGACCAACCAAACCAAGTTGTCGATCGATGAGATGCTTGACCGGAAGATGTCGGTCAGCTTCGACCAAGAGTCGTTGCAGTTCGCGGTCGACACGATCGCCGAAGAGTTCAATCGTGACTTGCCTGCGAACAATCAATTGCCACCAATTCAAATCATTGGCGGTGACCTGCAAAAGATGGGAATCACCCAGAACCAGCAGATCCGCGACTTTGCGAAAAACGATGTTCCGTTGCGAACCGTGTTGACGGATTTGGTTCTGGGAGCCAACCCGGACCGAACCGCGACGGGACCGGCCGATCCCAAGCAAGCTTTGGTGTGGGTGGTGAAACCGGACAAGTCCGCGATCTTGATCACGACACGTTTGGCATCCGACGGCCAGTACAAATTGCCATCCGAGTTTGTCTCTCAAGCGAGTCCATGACCGCTTTCGTTGCATCCACTCGCGCTGGGTGAAGCTCACGTCACTCAAGGCCGGCAGGCGTTTTTTGGCCGGGGCACGCAGGTTTTTCGACTTTATCCGTGAACTTCAAACTTTTTGTGTAAGGGGATCGCTGCCAGCGGTACCAACACAAATAGAGAGACTTCTTACGGATCCCCTGAGCGAGAGCTACTGGTGCAAGAAGAGGATGCCAAATCGCTATTCATTGATTGGCTGGAGAGGCACAAAGCTTCGGTCGTTCAGGTAGCGCGTGCTTACACGCTTGGCAGTGAAGAAAGCCAGGATCTCGCTCAAGAAATCTTGCTTCAGGCATGGCATTCGTTGCCTCGTTTTCAGGGGCAAGCCAGTCCAGCAACATGGTTTTATCGCGTCGCACTGCATACCGCGATGAATTGGCGACGCAACGATCAACGTCGAAGGACGTGTCAGCAACCATTGCTCGAAGTGCAAACCATTCCATCCGAATCAATCGATTCCAGCCAACACGCTGAGCAGCGTGAAACGCTGGAGCAACTGTACAAGGCCATTCATCAGTTGCCGAAATCCGATGTCGCGTTGGTGCTGCTGTACTTGGACGAATTGTCCTACCGCGAAATGGCCGACGTGCTGGGGATCTCTGAGAGCAATGTCGGAGTGAGACTTGGGCGTGCAAAGAAAGCACTCGCCGAATTGCTGAACGTCGAAGTCGCGGAGGCCCAGCACCATGAATCTTGATAAGTTTCAAAGAGCTTGGAAGGCCGATGCATCGGAGTTGAAGGTGACATTTGATTCCGAGTTGCTGTCGCAACAGGTCCAGCAGTCGCATGACCAATTTCGCAAAATCATCTTCTGGCGAGATGTGCGTGAAGTCAGCGTGTCACTGCTGATGATTCCGATCTGGTTGGCCATGGGCATCGGTATGTCGTTGCCTTGGTCGTGGTGGTTGACTGTGCCGGTGTTGCTTTGGATCGCTGGCTTCATGTTGATTGATCGCAAGCTGCATCCCAAGGCGGCAAGCGATCCTGGTCAGCCACTTTTGTTTTATGCGAAAGAATCGCTGACGCAGGTCGAACATCAAATTTGGTTGTTACGGAACATCTTCTGGTGGTACCTGCTTCCGTTCACCATTTCGCTGATGGCGTTCTTCATCCATGTCGCATGGAACACCACGGGGACTTGGTGGGGATGCATCCTTGTGACGACACCGTTCGGGGTGTTTCTTTTTTATCTCTACCGCAAGATTTATCGACTCAATCAAAAAGCGGTCGATGAGCAGCTTCAGCCGCGGCGAGAACACTTGCAGAGGATCGTGGCAAACCTGGAAAGTGATGATGCAAGTGATGGCGGCGAGGTCGATGACCTGGTCGAGCTGGTCTCGTCGCTTGTTGTGAATGAACAAACGTCAGGGGACATTCCTGGCGGGCAAGATTGGGTCTCATGGTCTGAGAATTGGAACCGGATCGTGCCCTCGTGGTGGATGGCAGCGATGATTTTGGTGCCAACTTTGGGGGGAGGGTACTGCGGATATCGGTTTAGTTTTTCGCAAGCCGGTCCGGTGTTCTTTCAGGCGGTCGTCGCCGCTGTCATTCCGTTCGAAATCATGTTCTTCGGACGTTGGTACCTCATCTCCAAACGCTCCAACGAGAAACCACCGACAGATTCGGTTGCAAAGCAGATTGGTGCTCCGGCGATCTTGGTGCTGATCCTGATCTTCGTGATTTCCACCCTGGCTGTCGCGGCTGTCTTCTCTTTTGTCGGGCACGCGCGATCGGGAGGATCGTCTGGTACGGAAGTCGTCGTTGTGGCTGATTCTCCCGTGAACGCAGGCACGTACGCCAAGGTGGCTCCGTTTTCAGACGTGCGTTGGGATGGCGATCTGCCAACGATTCGTCTGACGGATGGTTGGGCTCAGCTCAATTCAATCGATGGGGTCCCAATCCAAGACATCATGTCATTCGCCAACGAGCAATATGGATCGACAGCACGCAAACGCTTCACCGAAGACTTCGTGGAGGTGGTTTCAAAGATGGGGAACGATCTGGATTGGGAAGTGGAGCTGGAACTTCAATTCCCAGACGGCGAAGTCAAAAAGGTGCGAGAACGAATGACCTTGGTCTATCAACGATTGGCCGCCCTCAATCTTCAAATCCGGACTCAATACAACCTTTCACAAGAAGAGCCCGACGCCACGGAATAGCGTCATGGCAGTCGGGCAGCAGCGATGAGTCTGCTAGGCAGTTACGCAGGTGTCATCGGGCAAGTGAGCCGTTTGGCGTTCGCCACGGTTCCCACGCAAAACCGGGGCTGACGCTGGGCTGCGAAATATTTGGTGTGACGGAACGCATTCGTTTGCGCAAGTTTTCATCCCGGTAGGGATTTCAGATGGTAGCCGTCGGTAAGCGA
>NZ_DDGH01000009.1:0-2042 GCF_002337565.1 Rhodopirellula sp. UBA1907
CCACCTCCTCCCGTTTTTTCGCGACAGGCGATTTGCACGCGAGCGGCGCCATCCATTTTTCGAGGCGACTCACTCTTGGGCAAAATCGAAATCACAAAGGGCGACCTTCTCGATCAAGACGTCGATGCAATCGTCAACGCCTGGAATCGAAACATCATCCCGTGGTGGCTGCTTCTTCCGCAGGGAGTCTCGGGAGCGATCAAGCGGCGTGGCGGTCACGCTCCTTTTCGCGAACTAGCCAAGCACGGGGCAATTCCGCTTGGCGGCGCTGTCCTAACCAGTGCGGGCGATCTGCCATTCAAAGCCATCATCCATGTGGCCGGCATCAGCCTGTGGTGGCGATCAAGCGAATGGTCAATTCGGCAATCCTGTCGCAACGCACTCGCGTTGGCGGAGGAGAAGCAGTTCAACTCGATCGCGTTGCCACTGATTGGTGCTGGCACCGGTGGCGGATCGGCGGAAACCGTTCTTGATATGATGAAAGATGAACTCGCGACCGTTCGCTTCGGAGGGCGAATCGTCATCGTTAAATTTCAAAAAGACGAATGGAAGCGAAACGGCGCAAGCCGTCCGGTCCCACCCAGCCAATCCGCGTAAAATCCAGAACTCGCGTCCTGCCGCGCAAGCCCTCCGGTATCACAAGCAGCCCACTATTGCAGCGTTCCAATGCAGATCAACATTCAAGTCGGCGACGTATTGGCAGTTGCCGCCGATGCCTTGATCTCTACCGCGAACCCGTGGTTGAATCTTTCGGGTGGCGTCAATGGAGCGATCCTTTCGGCGGCTGGTCCGACGATTCAAGAAGAATTGCACGCCCACCTGAAGAGCGAAGGCATTTCTGCGGTGCCGGCTGGAACCGTCGTCCGAAGCAGTTCGGGGAACCTGCCATTCAATTGCATCCTGCATGCGGTTGCGATCGACCCGTTCTACGATTCGGCCGTTGATCTAGTCCGCCAGACCGTCGTCACCGCACTGGACCTTGCCATCCAGGCCGGAGCAAAAACGATCTCGACGCCGACACTGGCCACCGGATACGGCCCCATGTCTATCGCCGATTTCGGAACTGCCGTGGCACCGCTGGCGAGTGTCCCCAGGTTCACCGGGCTTTCACTGACAATCGTCGTCCGCTCAGAAGAGCACCGATCCGAATTATTCGAAGCCATCTCAGTGGCTCGGGCTCGGGTGTGAAGGCAACCGCATGAAGTACGGCTTCCTTTTTCTGTTGTTGGCGTTGGCCATGGCGACTGCCGCCGCTCGCGGCGGCCCGTGGGCTTGGCTGCTCTTTTATCCTGCGTTCTCGTTCGGAGTCGTTTCGGCAGCGTACGTGTTCTCAGCGCCCGGCGTTTTGGCAAGCGTTTTGATGGCAAGCGTTCCAAGCTTGGAACACTGCTTGTGTTGCCGTACGTGCTGTACGTTGCCGCAGTGTGGCATTTGGTGCGACTGCTGTCGCGGGAGCCCAAACTGAATCCGCTTGGCGACGACCTCGTCCTTTCAAGACGACTCCTTGGCCATGAGCTGCCAGACAACATCGCATCGGTGGTCGACTTGACCTGCGAATTCACGGAACCCAATGAACGCTGGAAGATTCAATCGTACCTCTGCTACCCGATGCTGGACGGCACTGGCGCGACGGCAGACAACCTTCAAGAATTGGCGATGCAGATCAACAACATGCCCAAGCCGGTTTTGATCCACTGTGCCCAGGGCCACGGCCGAACAGGCCTTGTCGCATCAGCGGCACTACTCGTATCGGGAAAAGCACAAACCGCGGCAGATGCAATCGCGATGGTGCAATCCGTCCGACCAGGAGTCGATCTGAACCGAGACCAAAGATCGGTCCTGGAGAAACTTCAGTGAGCCTCGACTCCAACGCCAACCTCAGTTCCAGCATTCCTTCCAAGCCAAACACGGGCACCATCCGCCACAAAGCAAGGCACTTGATTTGAAGACGAGCGATGACCCCCGTTCGTTCTAGGGATGTCGATTGATTCAGGGCAGCATTTGGTAGTGGACGAGGCAAGGAGTCCCTTGTGTGGGGAAGG
>NZ_DDGH01000009.1:2246-2487 GCF_002337565.1 Rhodopirellula sp. UBA1907
CTCGTCGCCTCGTCCACTACGGTCCAGGTCCTGGGCGAAGGACGCCTCGAAGAATCTCCCTAATAAAATTGACGTCCACGAACGACTGCTGTTTGCACTCCATTCACACGCGTTAAGCAGGTGGTCAAGGATGAACAGGCAGAACCATGCGAGCCGCTTTGGCGTCAGCCTCGGTTGTACGTGGGAGCGACAACGCCTACCAAAGCAGTTCAAATGCGGAAAGACTCCTGCCGACCTGCTT
>NZ_DDGH01000009.1:2658-5089 GCF_002337565.1 Rhodopirellula sp. UBA1907
GACTCCTGCCGACCTGCTTCGATCTGTATCGCTACAGAGGACAGAACCAAATGCACAAAACAAGCTCACTCATGGTTCATCTGGATGAGGAGTCCAACGCGATGCTCACTGCCGCAGCCGAACTTCGCCGAATCAGCGTTAGCGATTACGTCCGTAGTGTGGTCGTGGGGCAAGCCGAGCGTGAATTGGCGACTGCCGAGTCACACACAATCGGCATGACTCCCGATGAACAATTGGAGTTCTGGAATGCGTTTTCGAAGCCTCCCAAGCTGACCAAAGCTCAAGAAGATCTCGGGACGATGATGCGGGGAGATTCGTGACCTCCGACGTCTAACCCAATGGCTGGCGAATGGAGTTGCTCAGCAAAACACACAACCGACAAGGTTTCAGTTCCGGACAAGAACAAGTCGACAGGTGGCTCAAAAGGTCAGCGCATCAGAGCCAAAGAAACATCTCAGCTCGACCAAGGTCTTGCTTGATGGCGACAACCAAGTTGTCGGCTACGACACGCTAGCGACTTCGCAAGTCGACTTTTCGGATCTCCCCACTGAGTTACCCAGGTCGCTCCCTCAGCGGCAGTTGCGGCAGCATCGCCGCTTCATTCCGGTACAGATAGCTCGCTACACGGTACCGGACAACCATTTTCACTCTTCTCATCGGGCACCCCCGCCCATCTCCTCCTCTCCCGCCCCCCACCAGCCCCAAAACCCGCTACACTTCTGCCGGTGCGTTTTTTGAAGCGCAGGATCCATTGGAGCAAACAGAGGAATCATGAAAACTCGGGGGCTGGGTTATTGGTGAATAATCATGGGCACACCGCGACATCGGTAAATCGTACGCACGCTCGCGCCTATCCGGAGTCACGAGACACCCGAGACGCTCCCGGCAGGGTGCAGCGTCAGCGAGAGTATTCAACCAGGATCGGGCCGTGCCGTTGCTCTCACACAGCCAGTATGATCGCGAGAGCCGGCCGTCGATCCCATCACTGCTATTGTCACGAAAGAGTAGCACCATCCAACTCATTCACCGCCCCTGGATCCGCGTCGGAACGTTCCCCGACCACCAAAGAGAAGAACATGCCATTCTCAGGTGCATCTAGTTGGCAAATCGGTACCGGACACCTTTTTCAACCGGGGAGCCTTGCTTCAACGAATGAACGCTGGAAAAATTTGGAACATCAAACGTTGGTGGCACCTTCGGAAGGATGATGGGGCGAAGACATCTGTTGAAACGGATGACTTGCGTCAGTTCAAAGCGTGCTGCCTGCTCGGTGCGGGCGGCATGGGAAAGACGGTCGAACTAGAAAGACTGGCCAGTGGTTTGCCGGGCGTTCGCGTGCATCGGCTTGCAGACGAAGGAACTTCGTCATCTGATTTGGCCAACTCGCTGAAAGACATTTCAGACGGTGCCCAACCCGGCGAGACAATCCTGCTGGATTCTCTGGACGAGGCACTGATCCCTATTCGTAATGCAGGAACTGCAATTACGAAATGGCTCAGGAACGAGAAACTTGCAGAGCGAGGGATCAACCTCTGCATCAGCTGTCGTCCGGGAGTTTGGCCTCCATTTGTGGAGGACGCGATTCGTACGGAGTTCGGAAACGATGCTACCGCCATCGCAACATTGACGCCTTTGGACTATGTGGCGGTCGAAGCCGTCCTTGAGGCAGAAGCGATTGATCGAGCGGCTTTCTCAAACGCTGTATCCGTATCTGGGTCCGATGCTCTCGCTGAGTGTCCGCTCACATTGAAAATGTTGATTCGGATTTTTGCGAGTGAGGGAGATCTACCGAAACGCAAAACGGATGTTTTCAAGAAGGCCGTTCGGCTGATGGTTATGGAAGATGACGAGCGTCGTGACCGAGGACATGTGCCGGACATTAATTTCGATCGAATCCGTGCATGCGCTGAGGCGATTGCGTGCTGCTTACTCACCAGCGGTTTGCGCGGCGTCTCACAATCGAGCGAACCGGTCGCGGCCATGCTGGACTGGGAAGAAGTTGACTCGGATAACATGCGGACAATCGGCGTTGATCAGACATCACTGAATGCACTGAGTGGATCGGCGCTGAGCGTTTCGGATCAGCCGAGAACCTTTCGTTTCGTCCATCAACAAATTGCGGAGTATCTTGCCGCCTGTCGCATCTCAAAGCTCCCGCTTCATCAGATCATTTCGCTTCTTGCCTCGGAGGAGCAGGGAGTTCTGGTCATCCGCGGAACGCTGCTTGAAGTTGCTGCGTTCACCGCGTCGCTAAATGCCGATTTCCAGGTTTGGCTGAGCGACAATGACCCTGTCTTAGTCGCTCATTCCGACGTCGCCAACGACGAATTGAAAAAGACTGTGGTCCATGGCCTTGCGGATCGGTTTAGAAATCAGCTCCTGACGGATGCGCAGCTCTACCGCTCGGAAATCCGACTTGAAACGCTCCAAT
>NZ_DDGH01000009.1:5289-5545 GCF_002337565.1 Rhodopirellula sp. UBA1907
CCCCGACTCCGAATCGGATATTCGCGATTGGCTACTTTGCCGCAAGCAATCGGAGGCAGATCTGATCAGCTTTGCCATCCGGTGTGTCGAAGATTGGAAACTGGCGGAACTGGATGAGGAACTTGTCGATCTCGCTATCGACGAAACCGCTCCATACGACTGCCGGCGGGCCGCCTTGCATGCTCTGCGAGCAGTCGGAGGACCGATCGCTAAGAAACGTCTTTGTTCTCTATCTGCACTTTAGGCGATTTCATTT